>NZ_JBVAYW010000008.1:0-155318 GCF_055412845.1 Pseudarthrobacter adonitolis
ACCGTCGAGGCATCCATCGCCTCCGAGAACGAACCCGTCACATTCGCCGTCACCGCCACGCCAGTCGCACCAGCAGTCGGAGACGTATTCGTCACCGTCGGAGCCGTCGTATCACCACCACCACCGACGCTGGGTTCGTAAAAGTGCCAGTACCGGCTTGTGGCGTTCACATCGGCGAGCACCAGCAGACCGCTGTTGCCCGTGCCCCGCGTCGCACTGTTGAGGTTCTGCTTCGTCGACGTCACGTTGGTTACATATTGGTCGGCGTCCACGATACGAGCCGTCTTCGCGGTGGTGAAGCTGATGTCGCCCAGCGGCGCGGACTTCTCGTAGATCGCACCTCCCGAGCTGGTGCAGACACCAGCGTTCGTCGTGCCACTCGGCTTCGGATAAGTAGCGAAGGTACGCAGCCTCTGCGTGCTCTCATCAATCAAGACGATCACCCGGTTCGGGCATTCCGACACAGTCGCGATCGGGTGCGCCGACCACGTTGTGCCACTCAATGCCAACAGCTGGATCAGCGGCTGAGGCGCCGACGTGAACGACGTCTTAATAGCGGCGAAAACCCGACCACCCGAGGAGTCCAGCCACTTCAAGTTCATATGGTCATCACCGCTGCGCTGCCCCGACACCGCCGCCACAGGAGCGGTCCAGGCGGTGTTCGGCGCTCCATCGACGTGGTAGCTCCAGTACATGCCGTCGGCGGAGTCACCGACCTGCCGGCTCCACATCAGACCCATCTTGCCGGGTCCGAACGCGATCACAGCCGATGTGTCGTCCACAGACACATTGCTCAACGATGCAGGATGCTGGAACGGCGTCCCCCACGTCTTGCCATCCGTTCCAGTGACGTTCAGATAGATCTTGTTCGCCTGCTGCCACGTGGCCCACACCCGACCCGTCGAGTCCTTATCGATGGTCAGGGCCTCAACGCGGTAATTGTTGATCTGTGTAGAACCCAGACTCGAGTACTTCTTTGTACTCGAGTCGTAGCCGTAACGCCGCATCGTCGTCGGGTAGTTCGGCTCAGCCGGAAGACCGTCGTTGACGAACCGGTAGCTCGCCACATACAACGTCTTCCCGTCCCACAGCACGTCATGATGCGTGTTCGCCCGCGTGTCCGTCGCCACACCGGTATCGACCCACGAGCTCGTCGCGGCATTGAAGCGGAAGATATGAAAATCCGAGCTAGCGGTGTCCCACAGGTTCCCCCACCAGAGCCCGTCGTTGAACCACAACCCACTCGTCGCCCGCTTCGAACCCGTCGGCGTCCCCGTCCCCGAATGCGAAGGACCCTCAACCCCAACATCGCCGGGAGCAGCCGACGCCGCCACCGGCACCACCACAACAACACTCAGCGCAAGCAGCAGCGCTGTCAGCAGTGCATGGAGCCGCAGATTCCGCGACCCGCGTAGACGAAGACCAGCCGAGCGACCACCTCCCCGCCTTACGCCAAGCCAGGAAGTCCTGCGCCCTCTACCACGCCCGCGCATGTGAAAAAATGCATACATACAGCATCGTTGTCCCAGAATTGAACGTAGAACCCCAAGTTCTTACAGTGTCAATGGTTGAGGCATCAAAAGCAACCCCCAATTGTGATGACCCTGGACCAGACCGCGGCGGAGACAGCCGTCCGTTGTCCCGGTGCTGCCATGCTGTGGTCGCCGATCCCGGATGCGCTGGAGTAAGTCAGCCTGGGCGTCGCCAGTGCATCCACTGGGTGTTGTAGAGGTGTCCCGGACCATGAAGGACATGGGCATTCCGGTGGCATTGACGATGCTGTCCGGCCGGGTCACAGCGAGGCCAGGATCTCGCGGGCTGCATCGCCCTTGGCTCCCAGCACGGATTCGACGGCGTCGCGGGCTTTCTCGTACCGCCAGCCTTCGGCCAGCTCTGCGTTGTCCTTGGTGACCCCGAAGGACACTCCGGAGGTGTCGGCGAAGCTGCGGCGGAACCGGGCGATAACGTCGGGGCCAATCTCCTCGGCCACCTTCCTGGCGGGTTCCTGCAGGTCGGCAAGCCCTGCTCGTGCAGCCTCGATGGCTTCGATGGTGGATCCGGCGTTTTCGAGCTTGGAGTTGCGGGGAATGGTTATTGACGCCCTGCATCAACGTAGCGCGTCAATAAACCGCGGAGGGAGTCTGCATTCTGTTTGGTCAGGTCAATCTCGTATTCGGCGCCATCCAGTCCGAAGCGGATCGTTTCGGATGCCTGGGATCCGTCCAGGTCATCAATGAGTTCAATCACGGTGCGTTTAGCCATCAGATGATCTAACCAGCTGACGCGCCTGGCCCCGGGCACAGGTTGAGGAAGTCCTGTTGGAGGATGCGGACAGTCAGTCCCTGTACTCAGACGTTCGCGAAGACGACGCCGACAAGCTGGGTTGCGAGCAGTGGTTCCAGCCCCTTGCGCCCGGAGACGTCGTCCGGCCCTACGGCCGTTCCTGACGGACTGGCGCGGCCGCTTCACCCCGTCCCACTCCGTATAAAGGTAATCGCGGGATGGATCCAGGTCCGGGGACCCCTTGTCCTTGACGATTTTCTTCATGAGCGGCGTTCGAGGAAGTTGTAGCGCTTATGGAGCAGCGCGCCGGAGAATATCCCGACGTGGCTCGGATGACAGTTTGTCTTTTCCTCGAACTCCGCCAACGTAGGTCTCCGCGTTGTGCTCGTCGCCGTGGGCGGCCAGGCTGACGGATATCAGCGCGGGGGGCAGCGCGCGGAAGCTAAGCCGGGGCCTTGGGGATCATGATCCACAGCGCGATGTAGACCAGCTCGCCGATCCCCACCAGCCCAAAGATCACAAAGCCAAGCCTGACCAGGAACTTTGGGATCCCGAACCGGGCTGACAGGGCAGCACACACGCCACCGATGATTTTTCCGCTGCGCGGGCGCTCCAGTGCTGTAGTCATGGGGCCACGCTACCGCAGATTGCGGTGATTGAGCCTGGCTTTCGACAGGCTCAACCACCGACGGTTTACATATGGACGTGCAGGCGCCGCGCCGCTTCCGAGATGGAACCGCTCAGTGACGGGTACACAGTAAAGGTGCTGGCGACGTCGTCGACGTGCAGCTTCTGGGTGACCGCAAGGGAGATGGCGAAGATCAGCTCGGACGCGTTCGGCCCCACCACAACACCGCCAATGACTGTGCCGGAGCCCTTGCGCGCGAAGATCTTGACGAAGCCGTCCTTGTGATTGCGCATCTTGGCACGGGCATTGCTCTTGAGCGACAGCTTGACGATGTCGCCCTGGTACTTGCCGGACTGGATCTCGGCCTCGGAGACGCCCACGTTCGCGATCTCGGGTGAGGTGAAGATGTTGGACGCGACCTGGTGAAGCTTGAGCGGCATAACGCTGTCGCCCAGGAAGTGGGCGATCGCGATCCTGCCCTGCATAGCGGCCACCGATGCCAAAGCCAGCACTCCGGTGCAATCGCCGGCGGCGTAGATGTTCGGCGCGGTGGTGCGGGAGACGCCGTCGACCTTTACATGGCCGCTCTCGGTGAGTGCCACGCCGGCTTCTTCAAGGCCGATGCCGGCGGTGTTCGGGATGGAGCCCACGCAGACCAGGCAGTGGCTGCCGGTGACTTTCGATCCGTCACCCAGGGTGACCACCACGCCGTCGTCGGTCCGCTCGACGGTTTCAGCGCGCGCCCGGGACAGGACCCGCACTCCGCGGCGCTCGAAGACTTCCTCCAGCACCTCCGCGGCGTCGGTGTCCGAACCGGGCAGCACCCGGTCACGGCTGGAGATCAGGGTGACTTTGGAGCCCAGGCCGTTGTAAGCGGAGGCGAACTCGGCACCGGTCACACCGGACCCCACCACAATCAGTTCCTCGGGAAGCTCGTCAAGGTTGTAGATCTGGGCCCAGTTCAGGATGCGTTCCCCGTCCGGGCGCGCGGTGGGCAGCTCGCGGGGGTGTGCGCCGACGGCCAGCAGAATGGTGTCAGCTTCCACGATTTCGGTGCCGTCAGCGGTCAGGACCTCGATGGTGTGGCTGTCCAGGAGCTTGCCCGAACCCAGCAGGATGCGGACGTTCTGGTGCTCCAGTCCGGAGGAGATGTCCTGGGACTGCTGGCGGGCCAGGCCCAGCAGGCGGTCGTTGATGTGCTTGAGATCGGCGCGCATCACGGGCACAAAGTCGCCGCCGTCGACGTCGAACTTCACTCCCAGCTCCCCCGCCTCACCGACGCGGGTCATCAGGTCCGCGGTGGCGATCAGGGTTTTGGAAGGCACGACGTCGGTCAGCACGGCGGAGCCGCCCATGCCCGCGCGTTCGATGATGGTCACCTGCGCTCCCAGCGCGGCAGCTACCATGGCGGCTTCGTATCCGCCGGGGCCACCTCCGAGGATTGCGATCCGGGGTGAGCTGAAATCAGGATGCGTAGTCACAATCAACCATTCTCGCGCATCTGCGCAGGGACCACCAATAAAGGAGTGGCCCGTCACGGTGCCGGCCGCGGCCCGGAGCGACGCTTTTGCCACTGTGCACAGAGGCAACAGCGCGATAACTTGTACCAGTGAGTAATACAGACTTCCAGAACACGGATCCTTTCGCCGCCGCGCGCTCCGCCGCTGACTACATCGCCCAGGAGACCGGGGTGGACAGCCACGACGTCGCCCTCGTCCTGGGCTCAGGCTGGGCCGAAGCCGCCGACCTCATCGGCGAGACCACCGCCACCCTGACCGCTGACCGCGTCCCGGGCTTCCACGCCCCGGCCGTGGAAGGACATGTGGGCACCATCCGCTCCGTCCTGACCAAAGAGGGCAAACGCGCGCTGGTCCTGGGCGCACGGACGCACTACTACGAGGGCAAAGGCGTCCGCGCCGTGGTCCACGGCATCCGCACCGCTGCCGCTGCCGGCTGCAAAACCCTGGTCCTCACCAACGGCTGCGGGGGCCTGAACGAAAGCTGGACGCCGGGCACCCCGGTGCTCATCAAAGATCACATCAACCTCACCGCCACGTCACCGCTGGAAGGCGCAACGTTCGTTGACCTGACAGATCTGTACAGCTCGCGCATCCGTGCCCTCGCCCGTGAAGTGGACGCCTCACTGGAGGAAGGCGTCTACGCCCAGTTCAGCGGACCGCATTACGAAACGCCGGCCGAAGTCCAGTACGCCAAGCGGATAGGCGCCGACCTGGTGGGCATGTCCACCGCATTGGAAGCGATCGCCGGCCGCCACGCAGGCATGGAAGTGTTCGGAATTTCACTGGTCACCAACCTCGCAGCCGGCATCAGCTCCATGCCTCTCAGCCACCAGGAAGTCATCGAGTCCGGCCAGGCCGCCGGACCGCGCATCTCCAAACTGCTGGCGGGCATCATCGCCAAGCTTTAGCCACCAGGCCGTCGGCCCGCCCGACCCTGAGCCGCGTCGCGATTTAGCCGCCTCGCGTACCGACGAGCTGCAGGACGGTGGACTCCCGGGCCTCTGGAAACCGGCGCTCGATGGACTGGGCGATCCCGGCAATGCTCTGCCGGGACAGCTCAGTCCGCCAAGTGACTTCGGCGTGGCGCATGGTCTGCGAAATAAGGCACGTGCGGGCGTAGTCGGCGTCCATGCTGCCGCCCGGGGCGTCCTTGGCGATGCCTTCGCACCGGAAGGCATGGTCATTTCCTTCGATAGCCAGGACCACATCAAGGACAGAAATGCGGTCCGGACGCCTGGCCAGCGAGAAGCCGCCCCGCGGGCCGGACACCGAGGTCAGGATCCCGGCCCGCACCAGGGCCTGGAGCTGCTTGTTCAGATACGCGGCGGGAAGCTTGTAGAACTCAGCCAGCCGTGCGCTGCTGACGGCCTCCCCCGGCGCGGTCCAGGACATATTGACGCAGCTATGCAGCCCCCACTCAACACCCTGCCCCAATTTCATATTCGCGATATTACTTGTCCAGAAAATTTACTGCAAGGATTTCGCTGCTTTCCGCTGTCACAGGCGAGTGTTCAGGCACAGTTCCCGGAGCAATGACGATAGCGTTGACCGCATGACGCCCCCCGATGCCGCTTCCTTGTTCAGCCAAGCCCGCGAATGGGCGGCAAAAGATCCGGATCCCGCCACAGCCGCAGAGCTCACCGAGCTGCTGCAACTCGCGGAGGAGGGCTCCCGCGCAGCGTCACAGGAGCTGGCCGACAGCTTCAGCGGCACGCTGCAGTTCGGCACCGCCGGCCTCCGCGCCGCCCTGGGCGCCGGGCCGAACCGGATGAACCGCGTGGTGGTGCGCCGCGCCGCCGCCGGCCTCGCCGACTTCCTCGTTGATGCGGTGGGTGAGGCCGCGCCCGGTACCCGGCCACGCGCCGTCGTCGGCTATGACGCCCGCTATAACTCCGACATCTTCGCCGAGGAAACGGCGGCCATCTTCACGGCCGCAGGGATTGAAACCTTCCTGATGCCGTCTGCGCTGCCCACCCCGCTGCTCGCTTTCGCCGTGCGGGCCCTGGAGTGCGACGGCGGTGTGATGGTGACCGCCAGCCACAATCCCCCGCAGGACAACGGCTACAAGGTGTACCTGGGCCGTCACGCCGTGGAGGACAGCGGCCGGGGAGCGCAGATCGTGGCTCCCTACGACGCCAGGATCGCCGCGCGGATCGATGCCGAGGGCGCCTTGGAATCCATCACCCTTGCCACGGACGGCTGGACGGTCCTGGACCCGTCGGTTGCGGCGGACTATAAACGCGCGACGGCGGCACTCGCCGATGCGGCCCGCTTCCCGTCCCGTGACCTGCGGATTGTCCTGACCCCCATGCACGGCGTCGGCGGCGAAACGGCCGTGGCGGTGCTGAATGCGGCCGGCTTTGCCGACGTAACCCTGGTGGCCGAACAGGCGGAGCCGGATCCCGACTTTCCCACGGTGAACTTCCCCAATCCGGAGGAACCGGGCGCGCTGGACCTGGCCCTGGAGACTGCCGCCCGCGTCGACGCCGATATTGTCCTGGCCAACGATCCGGATGCGGACCGCGCCGCAGTGGCGGCGAAGGATCCTGACACCGGCGCGTGGCGTATGCTGCGCGGCGACGAGGTCGGCGCGCTCCTGGGGGCACACATTGTGGCCCGGCTGGCGGCCGGCACTGACGAAGCGTCAGGCAGCACGGACGAAGCTGGCGCGGACAGTGTCGGCGTATTCGCCAATTCGATTGTGTCCTCGCGCCTGCTCTCCCGCATCGCTGCCGCGGCAGGATACGCGCATGAGGAAACGCTGACCGGGTTCAAGTGGATTTCCCGGGTGCCCGGGCTGGTCTACGGCTACGAGGAAGCCCTGGGCTATTGCGTTGCACCTGAACTGGTCCGGGACAAAGACGGGATCTCGGCCGCTGTCTTCATCGCGGAACTGGCTGCCGCCGCCAAAGCGGACGGAAAAACCATTTTTGACACCCTGGACGAGCTCTATCTGCAGCACGGGCTGCACGCCAGCGATCAACTGAGCATCCGGGTGGCGGATCTGGGCCTGCTGGACGCCATGATGAACCGGCTCCGGGTCAGCCCACCAGATTCGTTCGGGTCCTCTACTGTTGAAACCTTTGTGGACCTGGCCGACGGAAGCGAGCTTTTGCCGCCCACCGATGGCTTGCTGTATCTGACCCGGGACCAGACCCGCGTGATCATCCGGCCCAGCGGCACCGAGCCAAAGCTCAAGTGCTACCTGGAAGTCATCGTCCCGGTTGAGTCGGTGGCCGAACTGCCGGAAGCCCGCCAGTCGGCCCGAACCGCCCTCGATAATGTGCTCGACGACGTCCGCGAGGCCCTCGGACTCTGACGTTGACGCCCCGCCTTTAAGTGTTGACGCCCCGCCTTTAAGTAAGGTCGGCCCCGCCGCGCATGACCGTTGCTGGCTGACACACAGGGGGCCCACACCGCTTTTTCGGGGCAGGGCAGCTCAAAGCCGGTCGGCCTAGACCTCGACTTCGATGAAACCGTCGGAAATGCGCGTGCTGAACGTTTCCAGGCGCACCGTGGCGGTTCCGAAGCATTCACCGGTTTCCAGGTCGTAGACCTCTTTGTGTAGCGGCGAAGCGATGGTGGGGCGTGTGCCGCGTGACCCCAGAATGCCGCGGGCTATCACGTGGGCGCCGGTGGCCGGATCTTCGTGGGCTACCGCAAAAACCTCGCTGGGCCCGGTCCGGAAAAGTGCCACCTGGCGGCCCGCAATGAGTGCCGCTTCGCCCCAGGCAAGCTCAAGCTCGTCCACGGCGCAGACCCGGTGCCAGGTAGCGGTGTCGGCGGCGAGCGCCCCAAGTTCCAGTGTTGCCGTCATGTCCGGCTCCTCTCCCCATGCTTGATTGGCCACCTCTATGGCCGTAACAAACAACTTAGGCAGCGGGTGTTTCAAAGGCGTTCAGTGAATGTGTCCGGCGCGTAAAAGAGACCTCACTCGTTCGGAAACGCGTTCGTGATGCAGAAGTTAAGCCTACGAAACAATTGGGAAACTGAAGCGAAACTGCGGCTACCTAGTCTGGATGGACACCTCGTCAGAGAAAGTCGCAGAACACCGTCTGCGGCACATGCGAAAGGCCCACAGTGACCGAACAGACTTCACGCCAGGACACAGAGAGCCGGGCACCGCGCCGGATCCTCGTCGCCGGTGGCGGCCCTGCTGCCCACCGCTTCGCCGATGCCATGCACACCCGGGGCCTTGAGGGCTGGCACGTCACGGTCCTCACGGAAGAAGCCCACCTCCCCTACGATCGAGTGGCGCTCTCCAAGGCACTGACTGACAGCAGTGTGGACCTGACCCTGGGCTCTGCCTCGATGTGGGACCACGGTTCCCTGTCATTGAAGACCGGCGAGCGCGTGATCAAGATCAATGCCGAGGCGAAGACGGTTGAGACCGCTGCCGGCAGCATCTTTGAATACGACGACCTGGTGGTGGCCACCGGCTCCGATGCCATGCGCCTCCCCATCCCCGGTGCCGAGCACGTGCACGTTTACCGCACGCTCGAGGACGTCTGGGCCATCAACAAGGCCATCGCGGAGCTCACCGAAAAGCTGGGCCGCAAGATCAACGCCGTCACCATCGGTGGCGGCCTCCTCGGCCTCGAATCAGCGGCAGGCACCGAGCAGCTCGGCGCCACGCCCGTGGTCATCAACGGCGCACCGTGGCTCATGAACACGCAGCTGGATGAAGGAGCGGGCCAGGCACTGGGCCGCCTCATCGAAGCCAAGGGCTTTACGGTCCACGGCGGCGTGTTCCCCTCGCGGGTCCTCTCCGACGACGACGGCCAGGTGACCGGCGTCCTCATGGCAGACGAACGGATCATCCCCGCCGACCTCGTCATCGTGGCCATCGGCGTCAAGCCCCGCGACGAACTCTTCCGCGCAGCCGAAGGCGAGCAGCCGCAGTTCAGCCTGGGCCCGCGCGGCGGCCTGGTCATCAACGACTTCTGCGCCACGGAAGTACCCGGTATCTGGGCCATCGGTGAAGTGGCCAACTTTGAGGGCATGTGCCTGGGCCTGGTTGCCCCAGCGAACACCATGGCCGAGATCGTCGCGGACCGCCTGCACGGCGGCGAAGCCACGTTTCCCGGCTTTGACACCGCCACAAAGCTCAAGCTCTCCGGCGTGGACGTTGCCAGCTTCGGTGACGCGTTCGCCCGGACAGAGCACTCCCTCGAGATCGTCTATGCCGACCCCGCCCGCGGCGTCTACCAGAAGATCGTCACCACCGATGATGCCAAGACCCTGCTCGGCGGCATCTTCGTAGGCGACGCCACCCCGTACACCAGCCTTCGGCCCATCCTCGGCCGGGAACTCAGCGCCGAACCGGGCGCCTACCTCACGGCGGCCGGCGGCGGCGACGCCCCGGAAACCGAACTCCCGGACGACGCCATCCTGTGTTCCTGCAACAACGTGGCCGCCGGCACCATCCGCGACACCATCAACGGCTGCGGCGCCTGCGACGGCAACGCCCCCGTCCAGGAACTTGGCGAGCTCAAGGGCTGCACCCGCGCCGGAACCAGCTGCGGTTCATGCGTGCCGATGCTCAAGAAGCTGCTGGAAACCGAACTCACCAAGTCCGGCGTCGAGGTCTCCAAGGCACTCTGCGAACACATCGAGCTTTCCCGCCAGGAACTCTTCGACGCCATCCGCGTGCTGGAACTGACCTCCTTCGAAGAGATCATGGCCAAGTACGGCACCGGCGCCGGCTGCGACATCTGCAAGCCCACCATCGCCAACATTCTGGCCAGCCAGAACAGCGCCTACGTCCTGGACGCCGGCCGCGGCACCCTGCAGGACACCAACGACCGCGCCCTCGCCAACATGCAGAAGGACGGCACCTACTCGGTGGTCCCCCGCATCGCCGGCGGTGAAATCACCCCCAAGAAGCTCGGCGTCATCGCCGCCGTAGCCGAGAAGTACAACCTGTACACCAAGATCACCGGCGGCCAGCGGATCGACATGTTCGGTGCCCGGCTGGAAGAGCTCCCGGAAATCTGGAAGGAACTGGTGGACGCCGGCTTCGAATCCGGTCAGGCGTACGGCAAGAGCCTGCGCACGGTGAAGTCCTGCGTCGGTTCCACCTGGTGCCGCTTCGGCGTCCAGGACTCAGTGGCCATGGCCATCCAGCTCGAGCTCCGCTACCGCGGCCTCCGCAGCCCGCACAAGCTCAAGATGGGCGTCTCCGGCTGCGCCCGCGAATGCGCCGAAGCCCGCGGCAAGGACGTCGGCGTGATCGCCACGGCCGACGGCTGGAACCTCTACGTCGGCGGCAACGGCGGTGCCACCCCGGCCCACGCCCGGCTGCTGGCCAAGGACCTCGACGACGAAACCCTGCTCAAGTACATCGACCGCTACTTTATGTACTACATCCGCACCGCCGACCGCCTGCAGCGCACCGCGCGCTGGCAGGAAGAGCTCGACGGCGGCATCAAGCATGTCGAGGACGTGGTGGTCAAGGACACCCTGGGCATCGCCGAGGAGCTCGAAGCCGCCATGGCCAAGCACGTTGACACCTACGTGGACGAATGGGCGGACACCCTGAAGGACCCCGAGCGCCTGCGCCGGTTCCGTTCCTTCGTCAACGCCCCCGATCAGAAGGATGACTCCATCACCTTCGTCTCCGACGAGCGTGGCCAGATGCGCCCTGCCACTCCGGAAGAAAAAGCCCGCGCCAGCCAACAGCCGGTCCTGATCGGTGCCTCCATCCCCATGCGGCCCCGCGCCGAGAACGAGGTATAGCCATGCAGCTCAGCATTGATCTCACCGGCCGCGAAGTCCTGGTCACCGGCTCCGACCACGCCGCCCGCCAGTCGGTCCGCCGCTACGAGGCAGCAGGCGCCGTCGTCTACCGCCTCAGCACCCCTGCGGGGGCAGCGCATGACGGCCCGCTCCCCGAGCGCCCGTTCCTGGTCGCAGCTGTCGACGACGGCCAGCCCGGCTGGGAGGCCCTGCTCGAGCGGTGCCGCGCCACCGGCATCCCGGTGGCGGCCGAGCCGGCCGCCGGACCCGTCGGCCACGTCACCCTGGTGGGTGGCGGACCCGGCACCACCGACCTGCTGACTGTCGCCGCCGTAAAGGCCCTCCGCGATGCGGACGTGGTGTACTTCGACCGGCTGGCTCCGTGCCAGGACCTGCCGGACCTAACCTCCGCCGAACTGGTGGATGTGGGCAAGAAGCCCGGCCACCACAAGGTGGGCCAGGCCGACATCGAGAAGCTCATGGTGGAGAGCGCCCTCGCCGGCAACAACGTCGTCCGACTCAAAGGCGGCGACCCCTACGTCTTCGGCCGCGGCGGCGAGGAAGTGGCCTCCTGCGTGGCAGCGGGCGTGCCCGTCCGTGTCATCTCTGGCGTCACCAGCGCGATCTCCGTGCCGGCGGCCGCCGGCATCCCCGTCACGCACCGCGAGGTCAGCCACATGTTCACCGTGGTCTCCGGCCACGCGCCCCTGACCGAAAAGGAACACACGCACCTGGCCGGACTGGGCGGCACCATTGTGGTCCTGATGGGCATCGGCACCCTGCACCAGCTCGTGGCCGGACTCCGCAAAGCCGGCATGCGCCCCGATATGCCCGTGGCCGTCGTCGAACGCGGTTACCGCCCCGGCCAGCGCACCACCATCGCGGACCTGGGCACCATCACCTCCGCCGCTGCCGGGTGCAGCAATCCCGCCGTGCTTGTCATTGGCGAGGTGGTTCGCGTGGCGGAAGCCAACCGCGGGCATGCTGAGGCCGCCGCCGACCTCGACCGGCTGGCGGCCTCGCTGCTCGGTTCATGAAAGGATTGACCCCCATGAACGCACTGGCACCAGCTGAGCCTGCCCAGCTTGACGAGACGTCCGGGCCGGAGACTGCGGATTCCCCGCTGGAGGGCTTCCGCATCGGAGTCACCTCGCACCGGCGCTCCCGGGACCTCATCGAGGCCCTGGAACGCCGCGGCGCGGAAGTACTGCACGCGCCGGCCCTCAAGATCGCCCCGGTGCAGGAGGACATCCGCCTCATCGAGGACACCAAGGCCATCATCGCCGCACGCCCGGACCTATGCATCGCCACCACGGCGTACGGCATGCGCCGCTGGTGCGAAGCCGCCGATTCCTTTGGGATCGGTGAGCAGCTGCTGGAAACCCTCGGGGCATGCCGGATGTTCGTCCGCGGCCCCAAAGCCCGCGGCGCGGTCCGCGCGGCCGGACTCGCCGACGTCGGAATCAGCAGCGACGAAACCACCGCAACGCTGGTGGACATGCTGCTCGCCGAAGGCGTGCGCGGCAAAACCGTGGCCGTGCAGCTGCACGGCTACACGGACGTCCGGCAGCTGGAACGGCTGCGTATGTCCGGCGCCACGGTCCTGACGGTCACCCCCTACCGCTGGGTAAAGCCCGACGGCGAAGACCGGCTTCCGCGCCTCATCGAGGCTGTGTGCAGCGGCAACCTGGATGTCCTCACCTTCACCAGCGCCCCCGCCGTCGATGCCGTGTGGAGCACCGCCCAAGAAATGGGCGTCTACAAGCAGCTCATCGAAAGCCTGCAAACCAACGTCACCACGGCAGTGGTGGGGCCCGTCACGGCCCAGCCCCTGCTCGATGCCGGTCTCTCGCCGCTCATTCCGGAGCGGTTCCGGATGGGCGCCCTCATCCGCCTGGTGTGCGAGCACCTCGCCCTGAACCACGTGCGGCGGCTGGACACCGTCTCCGGCAACCTTGAGCTGCGCGGGCGCAGCCTGCGGGTCGACGGAGTGCAGGTCGAGCTGGCGCCTGCGCCGCTGCTGCTGCTGCGTGCCCTGTTGGGGGCAGGTGGAGCCGTGCTCTCACGGGAATCGCTGTCCGAGCTGCTCGAGCTGAAGGGGTCAGTCCACGCCCTGGACATGACTGTCAGCCGCCTGCGGTCATCGCTGCCGGACGGCCGCCTGGTGGAGACGGTGGTCAAGAGAGGTTACCGGATCCGCGTCTAGCACCTCTCCTATTGTTACCGGGCGGTAAATGGCAGCGACCATATGGAACACGGTGGAAAAACAGGCGGCCTACGCTGGGGTTCACCACGAACCGCCCGGCCGGAATACACTGACGGCCGCCGGCGAAAGGGCCAGTACATGTCCGCACCCGCACCCTCCACTGTCACCTCCGGGCCCGCCGCCGGCTCGCCCCGTATCGTCATCGTCGGGGCAGGGCCGGCCGCACAGGCCCTGGTCACCAGTTGAACCGCGCCCGGTTCGGCGGCACCGTCACGGTGCTGAGCAACCGGGACGACACGTCCGCGGAACTCCTGGACCTCGCCGCGCTGCCCCAGGTCTCGCTCCGCTTCGGCCAGCCTGCCAGTTTCGTCGACGCCGGAACCCGCACGGTGTCCACCGCGGACGGCATGGAATTCGGTTATGACCACCTGGTCATCGCCACGGGTTCAGCACCTGAGGAGGCCCCCGTGGAAGGCGCCAGCCACTGCCTGAGCTATTCCACGATCGACGACGCCTCCGCCATTGGAGCAGCCGTTCGGGACCTGACCACAGCACTGGGCCGCCGCCCCCTCGGCATTCTGGTGGGTACCGGCACCGCGGCAGGACAGGCCGAGGCCGTGTTGCGGGCCCGCGGGGTCCGGCCCATCCGCACCACGCTCCGGCCCGCCGCGGTTAAGGCGCCCGTCCCCGGCCATGGGCCGAACGCCTCAGGAATCGTTTTGCCGACGGCAGCAGCATGAACGGCGACCTCGTGGTCCTGGCCGAGGAAAGGGTGGCCCGGGACGGGCTCGCGGCAAGCGCCGGGCTCCGCACTGCACCCGGCGGCGGGATCGCTATCACCCAGGACTCCCGGACCTCAGTTCCCGGCATCTGGGCCATCGGTGACGCCGCAGCGTTCGACGGCGTCCGGCTGGGACTGCTGGTCGCGGCGGCTTCTGCCGCCGGCGCCTGCGCCGCACAGCTGATGACCGCTACATCAGCGGCGGAAGGCGTGGCTGCGGGTGTGCCGGAGCGCGTGCCTGCGGCCGCGTGAGCGTCCGCCCGCCGTGACACCCGCTGTGACAAGATGGTCACCTGAACAGCCACGCACTGTGTGGCTCCGGCGGCCCACAAGGCCACATGGAAAGGACCATCATGAGCAACGCAGCCACTCCTGCCGACCGGACCGGAGCCGGTACGGACTCAGCGTCGGGCAACATCGCTTCCTACATCGACCACACGCTGCTCAAGCCCGAGGCCAGCGAAGCGGAGATCCTCAAAGTGTGTGCCGAGGCCGCTGAGTACCACTTCAAGTCAGTCTGTGTGAACCCCCTCTGGGTCAAGACGGTCAAGACCGCGCTCAAGGGGTCCGGGGTTCTGACGTGCTCGGTGATCGGCTTTCCCCTGGGTGCCACGCCCAGCGATGTGAAGGCCTTTGAAGCCCGCGGCGCGGTACTGGATGGTGCGGACGAAATCGACATGGTCATCAACCTCGCGGCAGCCCGTGCCGGTGACAAGGGTGCACTGGTGGACGATATCTCCGCCGTCGCCGACGCGGTCCACGCGGGCGGCGCCATCCTGAAGGTCATCATCGAAACCGCATTGCTCAGCGACGACCAGAAGGTGCTTGCCTGCCAGGCGTCCGTTGAAGCGGGGGCGGACTTCGTTAAGACGTCCACAGGCTTCAACGGCGGGGGTGCCACGGCCGAAGACATCGCCCTGATGCGCCGCACCGTCGGCCCCGATCTCGGCGTCAAGGCGTCCGGCGGCGTACGTTCCCTGGCCGACGCGCAGGCTATGATTGCTGCAGGTGCAACACGTATTGGTGCCAGTTCCGGCATTGCCATAGTCAAGGGTGAACAGGGTTCATCCAGCTACTGACGCCGGCCCGGGGCCGCCACAGTTTGAGCCCCGCGGGGCCGAGGAGGAAAGAATGTCCAGCAAGACCACAGAGTCCGGCAACGCCACGGTGCAGACCCCCCAGAACGAGAACAGCCTCCTGGGCAGCATCCTTCTGTTTGTACCCATGATGGCGCTGTTCCTGGGCTCCATCTACTCCCTGTCCTTCCTCACGCTCGGCAACCCGTGGCCGATGGCCGTCTGCCTGGGCCTGTTTTTCCTGGCGTTCTGGATCCCGCAGACCATCCTGGGCCGCTCGGATTCCGCCGGCGGGAAGTAAGAACCCTCGGTATCTCAGAAAGGCTGGGGCCCCGGATCAATTCCGGGGCCCCAGCCTCTTAAAGTCATGGACGCTTAGATACTGGCCGCCTAAGTACCGGCCGCGTCAGCCCACGTCAATTAAATACAGGCCGCGTCAGCCCGACCCAAGCAGGCGGCTGACTGTGGTCTTTCCGATCGCCATGGCCGCCGGGAAGTGTGCTTTCGCCAACGACCAGGCCGCTACGAACACACCCACCATCGCGTAGGCGCTGACCGGGATCAGCACCAGCCACTCGCGCCGGGAACCTGCGCGGCCCAGCAGCGGCAGGGAAAAGGCGCCGTTGGCTTTCCAGACGTCGTTGAGCACCGGCAGCTTCCGGAGGAACTTCGGCGGCTTGATGACGATCGGCCAGAGCAGCGGCACACCCCCGGTGGTGATCATGTCCCCCACGATGTGGACCACTACCCCGGTCAGCATGGACACGGGCAGCCAGGTCCACTGCTCCGGCGCGAACCAGGTCACCAGTCCGGCCATGGTCAGAGCAAAGATCCAGTTGCTGATAAAGCCGGACTTGGGAAACAGCTTCAGCGCCTTGGCCGCAATGTTGATCAGGAACATGCACAGCAGGCCGGCGCCCACCGACAGCAGGCCCCAGTCCGTCTGCAGCTGGAACTGCCCGGCCATCATGGCCAGCAGCACAAAGCACGCCGCCCCGAGCACCGAGTGGGTGCCTTGCCGATGCCCGCCGCTGACGTTCTCAATACCCACGGCAATCACATTGGACAGCGGCGGCAGTGAGTTTGCCACCGTGCTGTGGCGGTGGTCCCAGTCGCACACCAGCGCCGTCCCCGCCGTCGCCATCCCGCCGATGATGATTCCGGTGGCGTCCAGCGGATACCAGCCCAGCGTGTACGGTCCCGTTGAGGCAATAGCTACCCACGCCGCGGCTCCCGACGCGGCGTGATGTCCTCCCATCAAGCTTTAACTCACCGCCAGCGGTGCGTCGGAGAAAATGTTGCGGATGACCCCGTTGGCCCATTCCAGGATTTCGGCGTCCTGCAGGTCGCGGCCGCCGATCCTCGCGGTCTTGGGCTTCGGAATCAGCACCGCGTCCAGAGTGGGCTTGGACTGGGAACCCGGGTACATCCGGGTCAGCCGCATCAGTTTAGACTCCGGCAGCTGCGCCGGCGAGAACTTGATGAAGTTCCCCTGAAGCGCGACGTCGGACAGGCCGGCCTCGCGGGCACCCACCCGGAAGCGGGCCACGGCGATGAGGTTCTGGACCGGCAGCGGCGGCTCGCCGTAGCGGTCCACAAGCTCGGCCAGGACCTCCTCGATGGCCTCATAGGTCAACGCGGAGGCCAGCTTCCGGTAGGCCTCCAGGCGGAGCCGCTCCCCCGGCACATAATCGTGCGGGAGGTGGGCGTTGACCGGCAGCTCGATCTTCATTTCGGCGGCCTTTTCCTCGGCGTCGCCGCGGTAGTCGGCCACCGCCTCACCTACCAGGCGGATGTAGAGGTCGAAGCCGACGCCCTGGATGTGGCCGGACTGCTCACCGCCCAGCAGGTTGCCGGCGCCACGGATTTCGAGGTCCTTCATGGCCAGCTGCATGCCGGCACCGAGCTCGTTGTGCGTGGCAACGGCCTTGAGCCGTTCCAGGGCCACCTCGCCCAGGGGCTTCTCGGACGGGTACAGGAAGTAGGCATACGCGCGTTCACGGCCGCGGCCCACCCGGCCGCGGAGCTGGTGCAGCTGGGAGAGGCCGTACTTGTCGGCCCCGTCCACGATCAGGGTGTTGGCGTTGGAGATGTCCAGGCCGGTTTCGATGATGGTGGTGCACACGAGGACGTCGAAGCGCTTTTCCCAGAAGTCCACAATGATCTGCTCCAGCCGGCTCTCGGACATCTGCCCGTGCGCCACCTCCACGCGCGCTTCCGGAACCAGTTCACGGATCTTCGCGGCCGTCCGTTCGATGGTGGACACCCGGTTATGCACAAAGAACACCTGGCCTTCGCGCATCAGCTCACGCCGGATGGCCGCCGAGGTCTGTTTGTCCGTGTACGGGCCCACGTAGGTCAGCACGGGGTGGCGTTCTTCCGGCGGCGTGGCCAGCGTGGAGGTTTCCCGGATGCCGGTCAGGGACATCTCCAGGGTCCGCGGAATGGGTGTGGCGCTCATGGCCAGCACGTCCACGTTGGTCCGCATCTTCTTCAGAGCTTCCTTATGCTCCACGCCAAAGCGCTGCTCCTCATCCACGATCACCAGGCCCAAGTCCTTGAACGCAAAGTCTTTGGACAGCAGGCGGTGGGTGCCGATGACGACGTCAACGGAGCCGCTCTTGACGCCCTCCACGGTCTCCTTGGTTTCCTTGGTCCCCTGGAACCGCGACAGTGCCTTGACCCGCAGGGGGAAGCCGGAGAAGCGCTCGGTGAACGTTTCGTAGTGCTGCTGGGCCAGCAGGGTGGTGGGCACCAGGACCGCCACCTGCTTCCCGTCCTGGACTGCCTTAAACGCGGCCCGGACGGCGATCTCGGTCTTGCCGTAGCCCACGTCGCCGGACACCAGGCGGTCCATGGGGATCTCCCGCTCCATGTCCGCCTTGACCTCGTTGATGGTGGTCAGCTGGTCCGGCGTCTCCACATACGGGAACGCCTCCTCCAGCTCACGCTGCCACGGGGTGTCGGGCCCGAAGGCGTGGCCCTTTGAGGCCATCCGCGCGGAGTACAGCCTGATGAGTTCGCCGGCGATCTCCTTGACGGCCTTGCGCGCCTTGGACTTGGTGCTGGCCCAGTCGGAGCCGCCCATCTTGCTGAGCACCGGGGTGTCACCGCCGACGTAGCGGGTAACCTGGTCCAGCTGGTCGGTGGGGACAAACAGGCGGTCCCCGGGGGCGCCGCGCTTGGACGGGGCGTATTCCAGGACCAGGTATTCGCGGACGCCGTCTCCGCCGCCGGCCACCTTGCGCTGGATGAGTTCGATGAAGCGGCCAATGCCGTGCTGTTCGTGCACCACGGAATCGCCGTTGACCAGCTGCAGCGGGTCCACGGCGTTCCGCCGCTTGGACGGCATGCGCCGCATGTCCTTGGTGGAGCCCGCGGAGGTCCGTCCAAGCAGGTCCGCTTCGGTGAGCAGCCCCAGCTTGAGGCTGTCCAGGACAAAACCGCGTCCGACGGCGGCAGTGGTCACCTCGATGATGCCCGCCTGCGGCTGCTGCTCAAGGGTGTCCACCCGGGCACAGGGGATGTCGGCATCGTGGAACAGTTCCGCCAGGCGCTGCGCCGGGCCGGGTCCCTCCGTGGCCACCACGATCCGCCACTGGTCCCGGACGTGGGAGCCAATGAAGTCCATCATCTCGGCCACATCGCCCTGGTACCCGCGCGGTTCCCGGGCACGGAGGTTCAGGACGTCGATCTCCGGCAGCAGCTCCTCGTCAGTGGCCAGCGACGTGATGGACCACCAGGACACCTCGTGCTCCAGCGAGAAGCTCCGGGTTTCGGCCAGGGAACGGAAGCTGGCGGAGTGCAAAGCTGCCGACGCCTGCGAACTGAGGTCCAGCGGAGCCGTGCCGCCATCCGATGCCGTGGACCAAGCGGCTTCCAGGAACTCCTCGTTGGTGGCCGCAAGATCGTGTGCGCGCCTGCGGACCTTTTCCGGTTCAATGATCACCGAGATGGACCCGGCGGGCAGCTGCTCCACAAACGGGACCATGGCGTCCACCAGCACCGGGGCCAGGGATTCCATGCCTTCCACCGTGATCCCGCCGGCGATCTTCTCCAGCATGTCCGCGGCCGCGGGAAGCTGAGCCTTCAGGGTGGCCGCGCGGGACATCACCGACGGCGTGATCAGGATTTCGCGGCAGGGCGGGGCGTGGAGCTCGGTGGGGTGATGCACGCCGGGCGCCGACAGCGAGCGCTGGTCGGCGACCGCGAACCAGCGCATCTGGTCCACCTCGTCGCCGAAGAACTCCACGCGGATGGGATGGTCCTCGGTGGGCGGGAAGACGTCGATGATGCCGCCGCGGACGGCAAACTCGCCACGGTGGGTGACCATGTCCACGCGTGCGTAGGCGGCGTCGGCGAGGCTCCGCACCACGTTAGAGAACGGCATGTCCTGTCCCACCTTCAGCGTGACCGGAACCAGCTCACCCAACCCGGCGACGATCGGCTGGACCACCGCGCGGACCGGCGCTACCACCACACGCAGCCGGCCCGCCGTCGAACTTTCCGGGTGCGCCAGGCGGCGCAGGACGGACAGCCGGCGGCCCACCGTGTCCGAGCGGGGTGAGAGCCGTTCATGCGGCAGGGTTTCCCAGCTGGGGAACTCGGCCACTGAATCGGCCGGCAGGTAAGCGCGCAGGGCCGCCGTCAGATCCTCTGCTTCGCGTCCTGTCGCAGTGACTGCCAGCACCACGGCCGGGAGCCCGCCGTCGGCAGGTCCTTCGTCGGCGCCGGCGGCCAGGCCGTCTGCCATTTCCGCCAGCAGGACGGCGCGGAGTCCGGCCGGCGCACTGATCTGGTAGTCCTGGCCCCGGACGCCAAAGCCCCTGGCCGCCTCGGCCTGGACCCGCGCGAACGTCTGGTCTTCTGCCAGGACACGGCGCAGTCCGGCCAGCGAGGGACCAGCGTGGGACAGGCCAGGATGGGACGGGCCAGTGGGGCTCATGGCGGAAACTCCTGTGGGGGTCACGGAAAAGCAGGCAACACGAAAACCCGAAATTCACTTCGAATCCCGGGTCATCCCAGCCTACCCCTGCACCGGGACCCGCCGGGCACCCCCGTTGCTAAGCTTGCTGGGGAAGCGCGCCTGCTGGGCGCGTCCGCCCGGCTGGCCTGAGGAGCTTTCAGTGAGCGATAGCAATAGTCCGAAAGTCACTCCCCACGCCGTGGCTTCGGGGACGGCGCGAACCGTCCTGGTGACCGGCGCCACCGGCTACATCGGCGGCCGCTTGGTCCCCCGGCTGCTGGAGGCCGGCCACACCGTAAAGGTCCTGGTCAGGACACCGGCCAAGATCGCCGGCGTGCCGTGGCTGGGCAAGGTTGAGGTGATCCAGAGCAGTCTCGACGACGGCGCTGCCCTGCACCAGGCGCTGGCCGGCGTCGACGTGCTTTACTACCTTGTCCACTCCATGGCGTCCGGCGCCGGGTTCGAGTCCAAGGAAAAGGCCATGGCGGAAACGGCCGCCACAGCTGCTGCTGCCGCCGGCGTAGGCCGGATCGTCTATCTGGGCGGCCTGCACCCGGCCAACGTGGAACTGTCCACGCACATGCGCTCCCGGGAGGCCGTGGGAAAGGTCTTTTTGGACGGCACGGTGGACGCGGTGGTCTTCCAGGCCGGGGTGGTGATCGGTTCCGGGTCGGCGTCCTTCGAAATGATCCGCCACCTGTCCGAGACCCTTCCGCTGATGCCGGCCCCGAGCTGGGTGCGCAACAAGATTGAGGCGATCGCCGTCCGGGACGTGCTGCACTACCTTGTGGGCGCCGCATCCATGGACGGGCCGGTCAACCGCACCTTTGACATCGGCTGCCGGCAGGTCCTGAGCTACGCGGGCATGATGAAGGAATACGCCGCCGAGGCCGGGCTGCCGTACCGGGTGGTTCTGGCTTTGCCCATTCCCGCCCCGAAGCTCGCGGGCGTATGGGTGGCACTGACCACGCCTATCCCGCTGTCCATGTCCCTGCCGCTCGTCGAGTCGCTGCAGCACGATGCCGTGTCCCGCGAGCACAACATCGACGCCCACATCCCTGCGCCGGCGGGAGGCCTGACTCCGTACCGGCGGGCCGTTGCCCTCGCCCTGGGCAAGGAGCGTGACGGCCAGGTGGAAACCACGTGGTCAAATGCCGGGGCCGACGCCGATCCGCTGCCCAGCGATCCGGACTGGGCAGGGCACACGGTCTATGTGGATGAGCGGACCTTCCACGGGGATGTTGATCCTGCCCACGTGTGGACCATCATCGAAGGGATCGGCGGCCGGAACGGCTGGTATTCGCTGCCGCTGGCATGGCGCGTGCGTGGCTTGCTGGACAAGCTCACCGGCGGCGCGGGCCTGCTGCGGGGCCGCCGGCACCCCGGCACCCTGGCCTCAGGCGAAGTGGTGGACTGGTGGCGTGTCGAGCGGATAGAGCGCGGAAAACTGTTGCGCCTCCGCGCGGAGATGCGTGCCCCCGGACGTGCCTGGCTAGAGCTGTCCGTGGAACCTGACGGGACGGGCAGCCGCTACCGGCAGCGGGCCATTTTCTTCCCCAAAGGCCTCAGCGGAAAGCTCTACTGGCTGGCCGTGCTGCCGTTCCACAGCCTCATTTTTCCCGCGATGGCACGGAACATCACCATGGCGGCGCAGAAAATCGCCAGCGCCGACAGCGCGGAGGCCGGTTCCAACAACCCGCAGGGCTCCCCGTAGGATGTGGGGAGCAAAAAGCGTTCTGACCTACACATCACTGGAGGACACATGGCACTGAGTGCAACCACCACCCTTCCGCACGCCGTCGGCAGCGTCGCTGCCGTATTTATCAACGTGGACTTCCAGCGGCACACGAGCCAATTCGTTGGCGGCACACTGGAGTCCTTCGAAGTGGTCGGAGACGTTGACGGAGCATTCAGTACCACTTCGGTCCGCACCCTGCCCACCACCCGGCTCCCGGAGATCGCCCGCAAGTTCGTGGGCGAAAAGCTCACCGTAACGCAGGTGGAGAACTGGGAGGCCCCCGCGGCCGATGGTTCCCGCCAGAGCAACATCACGCTGAAGATCACCGGCGCCCCGATCGATGTGACCGCGATCCAGCGGCTCGTGGCGGAGGGCGGCAGCACGCGCGTTGAACTTGAAGGCAGCGTGACCTCGTCCGTCCCCTTCCTGGGCGGCAAGATCGCCGAGGCGGCCGAGCCCATGGTGTCCAAGGCCCTGAACATCCAGTCACAGCAGGCCCAGGCCTGGCTCGAAAGCCACTAAGGCCATGCAGCTCCCCCTGTTTGCGGCCTGTCTGCTGATCATCGCCGGCGTCTGGTCCCTGGTGGTCTGGCCGCAGTTCCTGCGCCGCGTGATGAAGGACCCAAGGGCGCAGGACGCCTCCGGCAAGGCCACAAAGTTCCTCACCGTCCACGTGGTGCTGGTCAGCATCTCCATGGTGCTGGGAGCTGCCACCGCCGTGATCGGGGTTATGGGCCTGCTCGGGTAGGCTGGTCACAGGTGCGCCGGGAAGTCTGGTCGGCAACAGTTTTGCTGACCCCTTAATTCCAGGAGCCACCCATGGCCAAGCGCCTCTCCCGCCCTACCTTCGCTGCTAAGGTCCTCAGCCGCTCAAGCTACCCTGAATTCCTGCGGATCTCAGAGATCCTCAGGCTGGAAACAGCCGGCGGTGCCCTCCTGTTGCTGGCCACCGCAGCGGCCCTCCTCTGGGCCAACTCGCCGGCGGCTGAGGGCTACTTCGCGCTGAGGGAGCTGAAAATCGGCTACGAGCCCTGGCACCTCCGGCTCTCCCTGGGGCATTGGGCGTCGGACGGTCTCCTGGCTATCTTTTTCTTCCTGGCCGGCCTGGAACTCAAGCGGGAGTTTGTCTCCGGTGAGCTCCGCAAGGTGTCCAAGGCGGTGGTTCCGGTGGCGGCTGCCGTGGGAGGGGTTGCAGTTCCGGCCCTGATTTACACCCTGTTGAACTTGGGCCAGGGCGCTGAGAGCCTGCGGGGTTGGGCAATTCCCACAGCCACCGACATTGCCTTTGCCCTGGCCGTCCTGGCCGTTATCAACACCCATCTGCCTGCTGCCCTCCGGACCTTCCTGCTGACCTTGGCCGTAGTGGATGACCTGCTGGCCATCGGCATCATCGCTTTCTTCTACTCGTCCGGACTGCAGCCGCTCTTCTTGTTGGCGGCGCTGGTTCCTCTGGGGCTGTTTACCCTGCTGGCCCAGAGGAGGGTCCGTAGCTGGTACCTGTTGCTGCCGCTGGCCGCCGCCACTTGGGGACTCGTGCACGCTTCCGGTATCCACGCTACGGTGGCCGGCGTACTGCTGGCGTTTGCCGTGCCAGTGCTGGCGTCGCGGAAACGCGGTGAAACGGGTTCCGGTATGGCTGAGTCCCTGGAACACCGGCTCCGCCCGCTTTCGGCAGGTTTCGCCGTCCCGGTCTTCGCCTTCTTTTCCGCCGGAGTTGCCGTGGGCGGCCTCGACGGCTTCCGGTCGGCCCTGGCGGATCCGGTGGCGGTGGGAATTGTGGCTGCTTTGGTGGCCGGCAAGACGATTGGCGTGTTCGGCACTACTTACCTGATCACTAAGACCACCAGGGCAAAGCTCGACGACGGCCTCGCCTGGATCGATGTTGCGGGCCTTGCGCTGTTGGCCGGAGTGGGCTTCACGGTGTCGCTGCTGATCGGCGAGCTGAGCTTCGGTGCTGGCTCGACCCACGATGACCACGCGAAGGTGGCCATCCTCACCGGATCACTGGTTGCCGCCCTGCTCGCCGCCGTGGTGCTCCGGCTGCGGAACCGGCATTACCGCGCCGTGGAGCTGGCGGAACGGCGCGATGCTGACGGCGACGGCGTCCCTGACGTTTTCGAGCGCCGGGACTGACGGCCGCGGACCGGCCTCGGCAGCCCGTGCGGCCTAGGCTGCCTGGTTCAGGGCGTCCTCGGCAGCCACCCAGGAAATCATGGCGCACTTAACGCGCGCGGCGTAGCGGGCGACACCCTCGAAAGCCGCGGCGTCGCCCAGGATCTCGGGATCGGCGGGGATCTTCCCACGCGAGCGGAGCACTTCGCGGAAGCTGCCAATGACGGCGTGGAGTTCGTCCACGGTCATTCCCTCCGCGAGCTCGCTAAGGACCGACGCCGATGCCATCGAGATGGAACACCCTTCGCCGTCCCAGGAAATCTGCGCCACCTTGCCGTCTTCCACGGCCACCCGCAGCGTGACTTCGTCGCCGCAGACCGGGTTGAGCTGGTGGGACTGGCCCGTGGATGCCCCCGCCGGCGCGGCGACGCCCGCCAGGCCACTGCCGTGGCGGGCCTTGGAATGGTCAAGGATGATCTGCTGATACAGCTGGTCAAGGCTCATGGTGGGTTACCTTCGGTGATCCCGCTAGACGCGGAAGTAGGAGCGGACTCCGGCGACGGATTCCAGGAAGGCGTCGATGTCGTTGGTGGTGTTGTACAGGTAGGCGCTTGCCCTGGTGGTTGCGGTCAGGCCCAGGCGGCGATGCAGCGGCTGGGCGCAATGGTGACCCACGCGGACGGCGATGCCCCGGGAATCCAGGAACTGCCCCACGTCGTGCGCGTGCACACCGTCAACGTCGAACGCGGCAAGACCGATCCGTTCCTGTCCTGCTGCGGGCCCCAAGACGCGGATGCCGGGAATGGACTCCAGTCCCGCCACCATCCGTTGGCCGAGCTCCGATTCCCAGCGGTGCACGCGGTCCAGGCCGGTTTCCGTGAGGTAGTTGGCTGCGGCGGCCAGGGCAACGGCCTGCGAGATGCGCTGGGTGCCGGCTTCGAAGCGCTGCGGCGCGGGCAGGTACTCGGCCCGTTCCATGGTCACGGTGGTGATCATGGAGCCGCCGGTGAGGAACGGCGGCAGCACGTCCAGGATGTCCCGCTTGCCGTAGAGAACGCCGATTCCGGTAGGCGCCAGCATCTTGTGGCCGGAGAAAACGGCGAAGTCTACGTCCAACTCCTTGACGTTCAACGGCAGGTGCGGCGCGGACTGGCAGGCGTCCAGGACCACCAAGGCTCCGGCCTGCCGCCCCAGCGCGACCAGTTCCTGCACGGGATTAATCGTGCCCAGCACGTTGGAGGCGTGGGTGAAGGCAAGGACCTTGGTTTTGCGTCCCAGTATCTCGGCCGCAATGTCCAGCCGCAGGGCCCCGGCGTCGTCGATGGGGATGTAGCGCAGGGTGGCGCCGGTGCGGAACGCCAGTTCCTGCCAAGGGATCAGGTTGGCATGGTGCTCCATTTCGGTCACCACGATCTGGTCACCGGGGCCCACAGCGAGGTCGATCAGCCGGGCGTCACCGCGCCCCTGCGCCGCCCACAGCGAGGCGTTGGACAGCGCGTAGCTGACCAGATTCAGGCCTTCGGTGGCGTTGGAGATCCATACCGTTTCCGCGTAGTCGGCACCGATGAAGTCCGCTATGGTCTGGCGGGCATCCTCGAAAACCTCTGTTGCTTCCACGGCAAGGTAGTGGGCCCCGCGGTGCACGGCAGCGTTGCGCTGTTCGTAAAACTCCTGCTCAGCTTCGATGACACTCGAAGGGTTTTGCGAGGTGGCGCCCGAATCGAGGTACACCAGGGGCTGGCCGTTCACCAACTGGCCAAGAACGGGGAAGTCGTTTCGAATCCTGAGGACTTCGGCGTTATCCATGGCCGGCACTGCGCGTTCCAGCGTGGCAGGCGTTGATACTAGGGCCAAAGCTAACTCCTTGAGATGCCAATGGATTGACACTCAATTGTCCCACAACACCACTGTGGCGGCGGCCCGATGGGCAACCGCCACAGCAGCTCCGGGCTTCAGCCCGCGGAAGTGAGGGCCGGCGACGGCTGGGGGGAGAGCCTCGGTCTCAGAAGACTCCGACGTCGCCGGCCCCGTTTCGATCCAGCCCCTGGGGCTGGAAGCTTACGTCAAAAAGAGGCCTGAAAACTCTGTTGGCCGGTCCGCGGTTCTGGTGGCTCCGCGTTTTCCTGCCGCACTAAGTCAATCGCACGCGGAAGCCACGCACACGAGTAGGCAGTACTCTACTTTTTTGCGCCTGGGCTACGGGTTAGGCCCCGCGGCTACGCGTATCTGGACGTCCGTACACAGGGTTCCGCACGCACGGCGTCCGCACGCAGGGTTCCGCACGCAGGCCTAGTGCGGAAGGGCTGAAGCCAGTTCGTCGCGGCTCCGCACGCCGAGTTTGACGTACGTGCGATAGAGGTGGCCCTCCACAGTACGCACGGATACCATGAGCCTTTGTGCGATTTCCCTGTCGGTGAGACCCTGCACAGCGAGCTCTACGATGTCCTGTTCCCGGCGCGTGAGGTGCACGCTGGGTGCTGCGGCGATGAAGTGGCCTTCCCGGAACCGCTCGCCCAGTTCGTGGTCACACTTCTCCCGCAGGGCCACCGCCTGACGGGCCCGCCGACGCTCCCCGGAGCTCTCAAGGACGGTGCTCGACCGCGCGTAGGCTTCCCGCGCAAGGTTGACGAATCCCTCACCTTCAAGCATGGCCGCCGTGTCCATGATGGAATCTGCGTCCGCGGACTCCCAATGCCCCGCCAGGGTGAGCATTGCAGCGGCCCAGCGGCCTTCAACGCTCCCGGCCAGGGAGTGGACCATAGGGATCACGGAATGATCGCCCAGGTCCCAGCAGAGAGCCAAAAGTTCCAGAAGTGTCCCGGCCCGGGTGGTCACCTCGGGCGTGGTGGCCAGGGTGTGGAGGGACGCCAGGCCTTTTCCGTCATGCGCCACATACTCCGAACCTGCTGCGGCGTAGGCTGTTGCAAGGAGTCCGAAGCCGGTGGAGCCCTGCGGTGAATCCTTGTAATCCAGCTCAAGCCGGCCTGCCTGGGCGGCGTCACCGAGCCTCGCCGCTACATAAAACGCCAGCCCGGAACCAAACCGGAACATCCGCAACGGATCGTTGAGCCGCAAGGTCTCCACAGCCGGCAACAGCGTTTGGTAGGCGCGTTCCATCCGCCCCTGCCGCAGCAACGAATAGCCACGGAGTACCTCGAGGCTGCCGCCGAAATATGCGACACCCCGCGGCTGTCCGGCGGCGTAGTTCGCCAATGCCCGTTCCGCCGAGTCCCACTCCCCCATGGCCAGGTAATCTGCCACCAGGCGGCCAAGGACAAATTCGTTGAAGAAGAACACGCCGCCCTGCAGGGCGGGAAGTTCCGAGGCCGCCAGCAATCCGGTGTCCAAGCCCTGGGCAGCACGTCCGGCCGAGGCGAGCGAATGGGCCAGCAGCGCGAGTCCCACAGCACGCAGGGCGTCCTCCGTGGCATCGCCGGTGCGGCTGCTCCGAAGTTCCTGGACCTCGGCCTCCAAGGCCTGGTGGTTGCCGGCTTCGCCAAGTTCCAACAGGCGAAGCAAGCACTCCTGCCAGAGCTTGGCTGGAGCACCGGGTGCCTGTTGGGAATCCGGCGGCACAGCAACCGGGCCAGCCGTCATGGCGCCTGCACTCTGAAGCGCTTCGCGGGAATCGGCTGCGAATATTGCCAGCGGTGTTCCCAAAGCCTGGTGTGCCATGGCCCTGAGCATCAGGACCGGGACAGCCCAGGGACCCTTCCCCAGCTGCAGCCAGCATCCATCCAGGAGCTTGGCCGCACCATCGAAGTCGCCTTCATTGAATAGGGCCCTTGCCTGGACAGCCTGTGCCTGTGGCACGAGGTCCGGGTCCGCGACCTTTGCCGCCATCGTCCGGCTGCTCCGGTTCCTGGAGTGGACCAAGGCGGTGCCAGCGGCCTCGAGCAGCTCGGGATCGGATATTTTCAATCCACATTCGAGGGCCCATTCCACGGCCCTCATCCTGCCTTCAGACCCTTCGGGCGCGGTTCCCAGCTGATCCCGGATCTTTTCAAGCAGCTGCAGGCTCCGGGACACCGAGATGCTGGTGCGGAGCGCCTCGCCGAACACGGAGTTCCAGATCCGGAGATCGGCCGGAATGCCGGAACTTTCGACCATCATCTGCTGGTCCAGCAGCGTGCGCACCACTTCGGCGCCAAAGATATCCTCGATCACCTTCCGGCTCACGGGCCCGGCGAGGGCGACAAGTTTCAGCACTTCCTGCTCGTCCGGGCTGCGGCGGAGCATGTCCTTCACCACCACCTCGGTGAGCCTGGGTCCGTCGGCAGGCAAGGGGCCCAACAGCATCCAGATCCCGTTCCGCTTTGCGAGTTCGCCCCGCTCTGCGGCATCGTGCAGCAAGGCATCAAGAATCCGCGGATTTCCGCCGGACGCACCCCAGATAGTGTCAATGGTTCCGGACGGGACTGTTCCATCAAGTGCATGGGAGAGGACTTCCTCGATCTGCTCCCGGTTCATGGGATGAAGATCCACACGGTCAGCCAGGCCGTCATACCAGAGCTGCGCGAGCGGCTGCGGCAGCCCGGGCCGCGGCCTGCCGGCAGCAAGCACAGTGGCCCAGCCGGCGGAGATCATGTCGGCCACAATGCTGGCCGTTGCCTCGTCCAAGTGATGGGCGTCATCCATCACCAGAAGCAACGGGGTATCCTTGCCGGCTTTCAGCTTCTCAAAGTACCTCCACACGGACCGCAGCACAGCCACCGGAGACACGGAGTCCTCGGCCGTCAGCTCCGCCGTGTAGGGCGCCAAGACTCCAAAGGGAACGCCGGACAGCGACGAGCTTCCGTGGATCTGAACAATGATCATCTCCTGGGCAAGCCGCTCGGTGATGGCCTCGGTCAGCGTTGACTTTCCGATGCCCGGGCCCGCCATGAGGAACACTGCCTGGCTCGTGCGGCTGCGGATGATGTTGCAGATCCGCTCCAGCGGTTCACGCCGGCCCGTGAGCTGTCTCGGTTTGGCTACGTAGCCGTTAGACGAGTCCAGTCAGATCACCCCTGGACGTTACTCCGAGCTTGGTAAAGACCTGGTAAAGGTGACCTTCCACAGTGCGCACGGACACGCCCATTTCCTCGGCAATGTCACGGTTGGACACGCCCCGGCCGGCCAGTCGCGCGATCTGCCTCTCCCTGGCGGTCAGGAGCGGGCTGCCGCTGCTCGGTACGATCGGCAGGCTTGCCACGGTCGCTGCGAGGATGTCCAGCCGAGCCTGTGCGGTTCTGGCGGAGACCGAGTCACCGGCCTGCCGGGCATAGTCAACGGCCAGCGCCATACAACGGGCCTCAACCGCATCCAGTTCCAGGGTGGCCGCCAGTTCCCCGCCGGCAAGCAACGTTTTGGCGTCGCGGGTCCGGCTGCCCACGGCGATCAGCCGCGAAATTTCAGCCAAGGGGCCCTGGCGGTGCTCGGCTACTTGTTCCATCAGCCGGAAGTCCGCTTCCGTGCCGTTGACCGTGGCTCCGAGAAGGCTGATCCCGGCAAGGGTGAACGTGCCTGCTGCGATGTCACGGCGGGCAGACTGTTTGAGGCGGGTGGCTGCGTCACTGTCCCCCAGCCAACGGGCGGCCATATCAGCACAGAATTCAGTGCGGCTCCGGGTGGCATGGTCAGCGGCACCTGCTGTCCGCTGCAGCCTGTCAAGATACTTCCGGGACTGCCCGGCATTGCCGGTCTGCGCATATGCGAAGGCGATGGCAGCGTAGGCGGCGCGGAGCATGCTCTGAACGGGCCGCAGCTCCAGCTGTGCAGCGGCCGAGAGCAGCGAATCAAGGGCCACGGCACCGCGGCCCGAGTACACGTAGGCGATGCCGGCCGCGAGCTCCGCGGCGGCGCTCCGGTAAGGGAGCCGGTGGAACTCGCGCGCGGAAGGCGGATCCAGGAGGTCGATGCACCGGCGCCACTGCCCTGCCATCAGTAGCACGTTGTACGCCCGGCCGGCGAACTTCTCACGCAGCCCCACGATCTCGGCGGCATCCGAGATCTGCCCGCCCAGCTGCCTCATCAGGCTCAGGGCGTCCATTTCCCGCCCGGTCATGGACAGCGCGCTCATAAGGATGACTGCTGAGTTCATCCTGAACCAGGTGTCCGGATTCTGCCCCGGGTCCGCAGCGGCTTCCAGCGCCGGTAAGGCGGAGGCATAGTCCCCCACGAAGGCCTGGTACTCGAATTCGCTTAGGCTGATCCGGTTGGCCGCAGCAGCCAGGGGCTCCGGCCAACCCTTCGCGATTCCTGGCGCCACGCCCAGCCGCTCCCGTGCCGTCTGCAGCAGCGCCGGCACGCGGGCGGTGTGTTCGGGGAGCCAGACCATGACCCGTGATTTGGCCGCGACCACCCGGGCGAACTCCTCAACGTCCAGGTTGTCCAGCTGCGGCTGGGAAATATCGTCCAGTGCCGCCATTGCCTGCACCGAGAGGTCCATGAGCAGGTACGCTGCAGCCTTCTGCCGCTGGGCAGGCACCCATTGAGGATCATTCCGCTTCAGTGTGGCGGCATACTTGAGGGCAACATGAGGATCAAAGAGCTGCACTGCGGCTTCGGCAGCGGCCAGCGCCATGGCCGGACTTAACTCGGCCTCGCATTCCTGGGTCCAGGCGCCGAACGCCATCAACTCTTCCACCGTCATCGCGGCAGGGTCAGGTTCCTTGCCGCCCAGAAGCAGGCTCCGCAGCTCCCTTCGCCGAGTGATGCTGAGCCAGGAGCGGACAACGTCGCCGAGGTACTTTTCACGCAGTGAAACCCACCGGTTGTCCGAAGCGTCGATCTCCAGCAGGCCCGAATCCTCCATGTCCGCCACCACACCGGCACCGTAGACGGCGGTCAGCCTGGACAGTTCCACGCTGCGGGCGCAGGAGAGCATCTCGATGACATCCCGCTCCGCCGGAGACTTCCGGGTCCACTGGGACCGTACGATGTCGTCAAGGCTGGCCGCGCCGTCAAGCACCACCTTGTCCCGAAGTGTCCAGACGGAGTCGGATAGAACCAGGTTCCCCGAATGCTGCTGCTCGGTTACAAGCGCCTTCAGGAGCAGTGGGTTGCCGCCAACCATGGTGTGGAAGGTGCTGACCAGGGAGGCGGAGACGCGGTGGCCCAGCAGGGAAAGCAGCACTTGGCGGGTCTGCAGCTCATTGAGGTTGTCCAGCCTGACCTCGGTGAGCCGTCGGTCGTTGAGGAGCCAGTGGAAGTCGGCCGGAAGGTCACTGATCATGGGTGCCACGGCCACCATGCGGGCGGTCCCGGTCAGGAGGATGTTGAGCAGGACACCGGCGCTCATGTCATCAATACTGCCGGCGGTGTCCAGGGTGATGACACACTGGCGCCCCGCGGCATCGCTTTTGATGAGGGAGGTAATGCCGCGAAGGATGGCTGTGGGCGAACCCATGTACGCCTGGGGAAGCCGCGCCAGCAGGAAGGCGAGGCAACCGTAGGGCGTTGTGCCGGACGACGGGGCGCTGCGCAGCTGCAACGTGCAGATATCCGGGCCCAGGTCGGAGACGGCTGTCCTGGCCAAAGATGACTTGCCGACGCCGCGTCCGCCGGTGATGACGACTCCCAGGGAGTCGAGGCCGGTCAGGGCGGTACGGACCGCTTCGAGGTTGGCGCTCCGCGCAGGCACGGACCATCGCTGCGGCTCTGCTATGCCAGCAGTGTCCGCGCGCGGCTCAACGTCGTTGAGCGGTGACCCAAATCCCCAGCTGAGTGGCTCGATTGACATGAACTTGTCCCCTACATCCCACTAAAGCGGGATAAGCTCCATCGCCCCCCCGCTTAGGAAGAACACTACCCCTTGGCACACGCAGGTAAACAGGGACAGGCGGTTTTAAGTTCAATTGCTAAACGTCCGACCTGGCCGGATGGAACTTCTGCTGGGCCGCGGTCAGTCCGTCTCTGACAAGCATTTCCACGGCATCAGCCGCCTCGTCGAGCAAGAACGGAAGGTCCTTGCTCTCTGCAGTGCCAAAATCGCGCAGGACATAGTCTGCGGTGTCCATCCGACCTGGCGGGCGGCCCACACCCACCCGTACCCGCAGGTATTCCTTGGTGGCCAGCGCCTTGGACATGTCCCTGAGGCCGTTGTGGCCGCCCTCGCCGCCACCGCATTTCAGCTTTACGGTGTTGAATGGGATATCAATCTCATCATGCACCGCAACAACATGGTCCGGATCAATGCCATAAAAGTTCGCCAGGCCGGCCACCGGGCCGCCGGAAACGTTCATGTAGCACATCGGCTTGGACAGCACCACCCGGGGGCCGCCGATCCCCAGCCGCCCTTCGAGCACCTGCGCGCGTGCCTTGTGGGTTTTGAACTTGCCGCCTATCCGGCCCGCGAGTTCGTCCAGGACCATCTGGCCGACGTTGTGCCGGTTGCCCTTGTATTCGGCCCCGGGGTTTCCGAGGCCAACGATCAGCCAGGTGTCAGTCATTATTCAATCCTAAGGTGGTCCGGACATGGCTGTGGCCGGACCCCGACAGGGCCCGGCCACAAATCAAACTGTGCCGTTGTTACTCGGCTGCGACTGAGGCTGCGGAGTCAGCCTGTGCCTCTTCGTCAGAGACTTCAGTGGCCTCGGAGATGTGGACAACCAGTGCGTCGGCGTCGGCCAGCAGGACCGAACCCTTCGGCAGGACCAGGTCGGAAGCGTGGATGTGCTGTCCGGCGGAGCGGCCCTCGATGTCGACCTCAATGGCGGTCGGCAGGTGGGTTGCCTCGGCCTCAAGGGAGATGACGGTGAGTTCCTGGTTGAAGACGCTGCCCGGAGCCAGTTCGCCAACGATGTGGACCGGGATGTCCACGGTGACCTTCTCGCCCTTGATGACGGTCAGCAGGTCGATGTGCTCGATGATCTGCTTGATGGGGTCGCGCTGGACGTCCTTGACCAAGGCCAGGTGCTCTTCGCCGTTGACGTCCAGGGACAACAGGGCGTTGGCTTTGCGGACTGCCAGCGTGGTGGCCTTGGCCGGAAGCGTGATGTGGATCGGCTCGGCGCCGTGGCCGTAGATGACGGCGGGGATCAGGTTGGCCATGCGTGCGCGGCGGGCAAAGCCCTTGCCGAATTCGGTGCGGACTTCTGCTGCGAGCTTCTGCTCAGACATGTGTATCTCCTCGGAAGACTAAAAGGTGTTCAGCAAGGGCGGAGGTCTGTTACGACCTTCAACGCCGGGCGGCCCTGAGGCGGCCCTTCCAGAAGGGAGATTCAGACCCAGTCGATAACGGAGACCTGCAGTCCGGTTGCCCGGATGCTCTCCCTCGCCAAGGTATCGTCAAAAAGCTTACCAGCGCGGGGCCCAATTACTGAAAACGGCGGTGGTTGAGCCTAGCGAAACAGGCTCAACCACCAAAAGCGTAAAGTATCAGGCGTTGCCGTCGAACAGGCTGGTGACCGAACCGTCGTCGAACACTTCGCGGATGGCGCGGGCGATCAGCGGTGCGATGGACAGCACCGTCAGCTGCGGGAACTGCTGATTGGCAGTGAGGGGCAACGTATTGGTGACCACCACTTCGCGGGCGCCGGATTCGGACAGCCGCTGTGCCGCAGGCTCGGAGAAGACAGCGTGCGTCGCGGCGATGATGACGTCCTTCGCCCCGGCGTTCTTCAGGACCTGGACCGCCCCGGAAATGGTGCCGCCGGTGTCGATCATGTCATCGATGAGGACGCAGGTCCGGCCCTCGATCTGGCCCACGACGGTCTTGGAAACGGCCTGGTTGGGAACGGTGAGGTCACGGCTCTTGTGCACAAATGCCAGCGGCGCTCCGCCTAGGCGTTCGGCCCACTGCTCCGCGACGCGCACCCGGCCGGTGTCCGGGGACACCACGGTGACGTTGTCCGCGGCGACGCGGGTGCGGATGTAGTCGGCCAGGAGGGGGATGGCCATGAGGTGGTCCACGGGCCCGTCGAAGAAGCCCTGGATCTGCGAGGTGTGCAGGTCAACGCTCATGATGCGGTCGGCGCCGGCGGTCTTGTACAGGTCCGCCACCAGGCGGGCGGAAATCGGTTCGCGGCCGCGGCCCTTCTTGTCCTGCCGTGCATACGGGTAGAACGGGGACACCACGGTGATGCGCTTGGCGGAGGCCCGCTTCAGCGAATCGATCATGATCAGCTGTTCCATGAGGTGGTTGTTCAGCGGTGCAGGGTGCGCCTGGATGACGAACGCGTCGGTTCCCCGGACGCTTTCGCCGGCGCGGACGTAAATCTCCCCGTTGGCGAAGTCGTAGGCATCCACGGGCAGCAGCTCGGTACCCAGCTCCTTGGCGATTTCCCGCGCCAGTTCGGGGTGCGCCCGCCCAGCGGCAAGCACCAGCTTCTTCTCGCCGTGTGCCGTAATTTCGCTCATTATTGCTGGTCCTCTTCTGTCGATGCTGGGGTATGTGAGGAATCTGCGGCGGCCGCCTGCGCCAGTTCAGCCGAGCGTGAGCCAGGGCGGTTGGCCACAACCCAGCCCTCGGCGTTGCGCTGGGCTGCAACGGACAAGACGAGCGCCCCGGCCGGGACGTCCTTGCGGATCACCGCGCCGGCGCCGCTGTAGGCACCGTCCCCCACAGTGACCGGTGCAACAAAGACCGTATTGGAACCTGTGCGGACGCCCGAGCCGATCACCGTGCGGTGCTTCTTCTCGCCGTCGTAATTGGCCGTGATGTTGCCGCAGCCAATGTTGGTGTCCTCGCCGATTTCGGCGTCGCCGGCGTAGCCGAGGTGGGAAAGTTTGGAGCCGCGGCCAATCGTGACGTTCTTGGTTTCGTAGAACGCACCGATCTTGCCGGCGTCGCCGAGCACGGTGCCGGGACGCAGGTACGTGAAGGGGCCGACGGCGGCGTCCGCGCCGATCACCGCACCGGAGCCGTGTGTGCGGGTCACCTTGGCGCCCTCGCCGATGCGGACATCGGCCAGGGTGGAGTCGGGGCCGACGACGGCGTCCCTCGCCACGGTGGTGGCTCCGTGCAGCTGCGTGTTCGGCAGGATGCGGACGTCCTCGTCCAGGCTGACGGTGGAATCGATCCAGGTGGTGGCGGGGTCAACTACGGTGACCCCGGCGCGCATCCAGGCTTCAACGGTGCGGCGGTTCAGTTCCGCGCCGAGGGCGGAGAGCTGCACGCGGTCATTGGCGCCCTCCACCTGCCAGCGGTCTTCGGTGACGACGGCGGCAACCCGGCCGCCCGACTGCCGCGCGAGGCCCAGCACGTCGGTGAGGTACTTTTCGCCCTGCGAATTGTCAGTGGTGATGTGGACCAGCGCGTCACGCAGGACATCGGCGTCGAAGGCGTAGATGCCGGAATTGACCTCGCGGATCAGGCGTTCGGCTTCCGTTGCATCCTTGTGCTCGCGGATGCCGGTCACGGAGCTGTCATCACCGCGGAGAATGCGTCCGTAGCCCGTGGCGTCAGCCAGCAGCGCGGTGAGCACGGTGACGGCGTTGGACTCCCGCTCATGCGTGGCCACCAGGTCCGCCAACAGGCTGCCGGTCAGGAGCGGAACATCGCCGTAAGTGACCACTACGGTGCCTGCGAGTTTTTCTTGGGCGTCCAGTGCTTGCACGGCCACCTCAACGGCGCGGCCGGTGCCGGGGACGTCGTCCTGGTCCACGATCAGGGCTTCGGGGTCCAGCTCGTTCAGGTGGCGGGCAACCAGATCCCGCTCGTGGCGGACCACCAGGGCCAGCCGTCCGGGATTAATGCTGCGGGCTGCCAGGAGGGCGTGGCCCACCATGGACCGGCCGCCGATTTCGTGCAGGATCTTCGGGGTACGGGATTTCATCCGGGTACCGGCGCCTGCTGCCAGAACAATGACGGCGGCTGGGCCGGTAGTCTCGGGGATCACGTACGGGTTCTCCTTGCTTGGTTGCGCGTTGCGCTGGGTGCGGTGCCTGCCCGGCCAAATCGCTGGCGGGGCACCGAGTTCATCCTACTGGACGGTCTTCGCACAGCAGTTCCGCCCATAGGATTCGAACCTATACTCCACGGCTCCAAAGGCCGGGGTGCTGCCATTACACCAGGGCGGACCATGCCACAGGCGCAAAGGCCAAGGCACAAGTATTTATTTTGCCATGGCTTCAGGGCAGCCCGCGACATTGGCAGGAATCACGGCAGCCTGGCCCCTGCACCGCTACCGGTTCCAACTGTTTCAGCGGCGCTAGGGCATGATGGAAATGTGAGCAATAACCCACCCCGGACACGGATGACAGGCGTGCAGCGGCGCAGCCAGCTGATCAACGTCGGCCGTGGCCTTTTTGCCGCGCGCGGGCTCGACGGGACCACCATTGAGGAAATCGCGGCCTGCGCCGGTGTTTCCAAGCCCGTGATCTACGAACATTTCGGCTCCAAGGAAGGCCTCTACACGCAGGTGGTGGACTTCGAGTTCCACATCCTGCTGGACTCGATCACCGCTGCCCTGACCGAAGAAGGCAAACCAAGGGTCCTGGTGGAACGCGCCGCCCTGGCCCTGCTCACCTACATCGAGGACCGGGCGGAGGGCTTCCGGATCCTGATGCGGGACGCACCGCCGTCGCAGCCCGAAGGCGCCTTCTCCACCCTGCTATCCCAAGTTACGGCCCGCGTGGAACACATCCTGTCCGACGAATTCCACCGCCGCGGCTTCAGCGCCCAGGACGGCGCCATGTACGCCCAGATGCTCGTGGGCATGGTGGCCATGACCGGCCAATGGTGGCAGGACAGCCGCCAGCCCGACAAACACACCGTGGCCGCGCACCTGGTCAACCTCGCCTGGAACGGCCTCACCGGCCTCCAAAAAGACCCGGAACTCCGCACCGAAGATTCAGAGCGGACGGACACTTAAGCCACCTCTGCGCGAGAGAAGGGCCGTAGGGTTGCGTTCGCGAGCGCTTGTGGTCACCTACGCGGCGCAGTGGCCCTCCGCCGTCGCTTAGACACGGCACATAGGTGACGCTACGGTCGCTGGGCTCCCTATTTGCTGTGTCTAAGCGACGCGGAAGGGCCGGCTCCGGCACCCAAGCCGCACCCCGCGCAGGGCTACTCGCCGAGGACTTCCAGGGCTTCCATCCATTCGACTTCCAGGGCTTCGCGGTCGGCGGCGAGGTCTTTGAGTTTTTTGTTCTGGTCGGCGAGGGCGTCGAAGTCGGATTCTGCGGTGCTCTTGACCATCTGGTCGTGAATCTTCTTTTCCTGCTGCTCCAGTTTGCCCAGCTGGCGCTCGATCCGGTTCTTGGCCTTCCGGGCGTCGCGCTTTTCGGCTTCAGAGGAGCCGGAAGCCGCGGGGGCGGAGCTGCCACTCGGACCGGTGACGGGGTTGCCGCCGCCGGTGATGGTGGAGCCGGCAAGAGCCCCTTCGCGGAGTTCCAAGTACTGGTCCACGCCGCGCGGCAGGGCGCGGATTTTGCCGTCACCCAGCAGAGCCATCTGGTGGTCCGTCACGCGCTCCAGCAGGTAGCGGTCGTGGCTGACCACAACGAGCGTGCCCGGCCAGCCGTCAAGGACGTCTTCGACGGCGGCGAGGGTGTCGGTATCGAGATCGTTGGTGGGCTCATCGAGCATCAGCACGTTCGGCTCCCCCACCAACAGGCGCAGCAGTTGGAGGCGCCGGCGCTCACCACCGGACAGATCCCTGACCGGGGTCCACTGCTTTTCGTTGGTGAAGCCGAGCTGCTCCACCAGCTGGCCCGCCGTGAACTCCTTGCCGCCCACGTTAAAGGACCGCTTTTCACGCTCGATGACTTCGATAACGCGCAGGTCCGAGACGTCGTCGAGCTCTTTGACCTCCTGGGTCAGCACGGCGGTGACCACGGTCTTGCCGCGCTTGACCTTGCCGGATGACGGCTCAATTTGGCCGTTGAGGAGTTTCAGCAGAGTGGTCTTGCCGGCGCCGTTGACGCCCACGAGGCCAAGCCTCTCACCGGGGGCAAGCCGCAGCGTGATGTTGTCGAAGAGTTTCTGTCCGGGGTCGCCGCCGAGGAAGTCCAGAGAGACGTTCTCAAGGTCCAGGACGTCCTTGCCGAGACGGGCGGTGGCCATCTTGCTCAGGGCTGTGGAGTCGCGCGGCTCGGGGACGTCGGCGATGAGGGCGTTGGCGGCCTCGATACGGAATTTCGGCTTGGCTGTGCGGGCCGGAGCGCCGCGGCGCAGCCAGGCGAGCTCCTTTTTAACGAGCTGCTGGCGCTTGCTTTCCACCACGGAGGCTGAGCGGTCACGCTCGGCACGGGCCAGGACGTAGGCCGCGTAGCCGCCGTCGAACGGGTCCATGATGCCGTCGTGGATTTCCCACGTCTTGGTGCAGACTTCGTCCAGGAACCAGCGGTCGTGAGTGACCACCAGAAAGGCGCCCTGGTTGGCCCGCCACCGGGTCTTCAGGTGCCTGGACAGCCAGGCGACACCTTCGACGTCGAGGTGGTTGGTCGGTTCGTCGAGCATGATGACGTCATGGTCCTCGATCAGCAGCTTGGCCAGCGCCACGCGCCGCTTCTGCCCGCCGGAGAGGGCGTGGACGTTGGCATGCCAGTCGACGTCGGACACCAGGCCGCCCATGACTTCGCGGATCTGGGGGTTGCGGGCCCATTCGTAGTCGGCCTGGTCGCCGACGATCGCCGCGCCGACGGTGAGGTCGCCGTCGAGCACGTCGCTCTGGTCCAGGTAACCGATGTTGACTTCGCTGCGCTTGGTCACCCGGCCGGAGTCCGGGGTTGAGCGCATGGCCAGCAGGCGCATCAGTGTGGATTTGCCGTCGCCGTTCCGGCCCACCATGCCGATCCTGTCACCTTCCTCGAGTCCGAGGGTGATGCCGTCCAGGACGGTGCGCGTTGCGTACGAAACCGTGAGGTTTTCGCCGCCAAGAAGGTGTGCCAAGGGGACTGCTTTCTGCTGCTCAGTAAGGAAAGGGGCTCTTAAAGGAGGGTATCGGAGATGATGCGCGCGCCGGGCACTGGCCCGTGGACAGCCAATGCTGTCAGACCGTAGTGCCGCAGGTCCTCGGCCAGGCTTTCGGCTGCTGTCGGACTATGCGTCAACAGTGCCACGGTCGGTCCGGAACCGGAGACAATCCCGGCGATGGCGCCGTGGGACTCGCCGATTCCCAGCGTATCGCGGAGCGCGGGGGCAAGTTCAATGGAGGCCCGCTGGAGATCGTTCACCAGGACCCGGCTCAGGGCATGGGCGTCCCCGCTCCGCAGCGCCTGCAGGATCTTGGGATCCACGGCCGTGGGCTCGGCGATGTCCAGCCCTTCGGCCTCGCGGAGCCGGTCCAGGGTGCGGAAGACCTCGGGGGTGGGCAGTCCATAGTCCGCTGCCACGAGGACCCAGTCGGTTTGGGCTTTGGCCAGGGCCGGCGATAGGTCGTCGCCAACGCCGAGCCCGACGGCGGTTCCACCGAGGAGGGAGAAAGGGACATCGGCACCCAATTCGGCGGCCAGATGTGCCAACTCGTCCCGCGACAGCCCGCTGTTCCATAGCGCATCGCAGGCCAGCAGGGTGGCTGCGGCGTCGGCCGAGCCGCCGCCCATGCCCCCGGCAACGGGGACCCGTTTGGTGATTTCAAGGTGCACTCCGGTGGAATGCTCGGAGACATCGGCCATGATGGCTGCGGCCTTGTAGGCCAGGTTCTTTCCATCCAGCGGAACATCCACGCCGTCCAGGTCCAACGTGCTCTCAGGGCTGATGCTGACGGTGATCCCAGGCGCCTCCGTACTGGTGGCAGCCACTTCCTCATAGAGGGAAACGGCCAGGTAGACGCTGGCAACGGAGTGGTAGCCGTCCGCGCGCAAAGGTCCCACGTCCAGGGAAACGTTGACCTTGCCTGGCGCCTTCACCCGTACCGTCCGTGCGGGAAACTTCCCGGCGGGTGCCTTCACGACCCGGCCTCTCGGGCTTCGGCAATCCGGGCGAAGGCGTGGATGTCAAGGACTTCGCCCCGGGCCGATGGCGCCACTCCGGCGGAGATGAGGCAGCGCTCGGCTTCGGGTGCTCCGCCGGCCCAGCCGGCCAGGGCAGCCCGCAGCGTTTTCCGGCGCTGGGCGAAGGCGGCGTCGATCACGGCGAACACCTGCTCACGGGTGGCAGTTGTTTCAGGCGGTTCCCGCCGCGTGAAGGCCACAAGTCCGGACTGGATCTTCGGCGCAGGCCAGAAGACGTTCATCCCGATCACCCCGGCCTTGCGCATGCTGCTGTACCAGGCAGCCTTTACGGAGGGCACCCCGTAGGTCTTTGATCCTGGCCCCGCGGCCAGCCTGTCGGCAACCTCGTCCTGGACCATGACCAGACCGTGCTGCAGGCTGGGAAAGTGCTGGAGCAGGTGCAGCACCACCGGCACGGCCACGTTGTAGGGCAGGTTTGCCACGATGGCGGTGGGCTCAACAGGGAGGGACGTCACCTTCATGGCGTCCGCTTGGACCAGGTGGAAAGCGCCCGCCGCTTCAGGCCGCCAGGCCTTGACGGTTTCGGGCAGCTTCGCTGCCAGGACAGGGTCGATTTCGACGGCGACCACCGTCTGCGCGGCGTCCAGCAGGCCCAGGGTGAGCGAACCAAGGCCGGGCCCAACTTCCAGCACGGTCTCTGTGGGCCCGATGTTGGCAACCGAGACGATCCGGCGGATGGTGTTGCCATCGATGACAAAGTTCTGGCCCAGTGTCTTGGTGGGCCGGATACCGATTTCTTCGGCCAGCCGGCGTATGTCGGAGGCACCAAAGAGGGGTGCGGGCGCGGCGGCAGTCGGTTCAGTCACCTAGGTATCCTATCCCGGCCGCTGTGACGGGCCATCCGCTTTCCGGGCGGATCATGCGTGTTACGCGGTGTGCGTTTCCGCTTAACGGCAGCGGCCGGCCCCGGGACAATCCGGGACCGGCCGCTGCCTTCTGCTTGCCTGGCGGCTGTGGTCAGCTGCCGCCAGCGCAGGTGCTCATTGCTGCCTAGCTCGTAGCGGCCCAGCCACAGCCCCACGGCTGCAGGCCACGCTGTGCGTACACGCGGTTGGCGATGTCGATCTGCTGCGCCTTGGTGGCGAGGCTGGCGTTGGGGGCGTAGGCGCCGCCGCCCGAGCCGGTCCAGGTCTGGATGTCGAACTGGAGGCCGCCGTAGTAGCCGTTGCCCGAGTTGATGGACCAGTTTCCGGTGGACTCACACTGGGCGATCTTGTCCCACATGGCCTCGTTCATCATTGCCGGGGCCGCGGCGCCGGTGTTTGTTCCGGCGGCGGCTGCTGGCTTTGCCTTGGTGCCTACCGTGACCTTTTCAGTCACGGGCTGCACGGAAACAGTTTCGGAGACCAGGGTCCGCGAGGCTTCACGGCCATCCACCATCACCAGTTTGTAGCTCTTGTCCACCTTGCCGGCCACGCCGGCCTGGGTGACCTCTTTCTCGCCCTTGAGAAGCTCAGCGCTCTCAGTGGTCATGCTGTCGAAAGCAACATCTTCGGTAGTGGCCGCGGTCTGGCTGGTATCCACCCGGGAGACCTTAACCACCATGTTGTTGACCACGTGCGCGTTTCCGGGCTGGGAAGTGCGGTCGTCGACGCCGAGGGTGATGCCTGCGTCTTCCAGCACCTGGGCGACGGTCCCCGCGGTGGTGGTGGCCGTGGCGGCCTTGCCGTCTGCGACAATGCTGACGGTCTTGGGCGTGGAGATGGAGACAAAGGACCCGGCCACCGCGAGCTGGGCTTCCTTCGGGACGGAAACGGAGGAGGCGCTGGCCACTCCGAGTTCGGTGACGAGGCCTGCAACATCCGGCGCCGTTGTGTTGACGGTCTTTTCAGAACCGTCCAGGCTGACTTTCACGGCCTTGGCCATGTTGACGTTGATCACGGTGCCGTGCTCCACTTTGGCGTCCGCCGAGGGCGAGAGGCGGTCAGCCGGCTTCAGTTCTACGTTGGCGCTTTTTACTACCTGGCCCACGGTGCCGCCGAAGGACTGGACCGACGTCACTTTTCCGTCGACATTGAGGGTAACGGTTTTGTTATTTCCGACGAAGGCCACGAGGCCCAACACCAGCGCGCACAGCACCACAAGTTGGGTGCCGACCTTGATAAAACTGAACTTGCCGTCCGTTGTGAAGAGCTTGACCACGATTGCCCGTAACTTTAGATCCGTCCGGGCACGGGGAAAAACGCAGTGAAATAGCCGGCGCGTGACCCTGGGGACAGCTCCGGGCACCGTTGCGCCGCCACACTCCGTGCGCGGCAGACAAGGGGCACGAAAGCCCAGCTTGGTCCTGCTGCGAATGAAGTGAAATTATCCGAAGGCCTTCCCCGACCCCGGCTAATAGTTCTCCACTGTAACCGTAGCGTTATAAAGCGGCCAAGAATTTTACATACGAGGTATGCGTATCGAATGATCCGCCGAGGCCCAAATCAGTCCCACGAACCGTACGCCCGCACGGTATTTTCGCTAATCCGGGTGCAGAGCTCCGCGAGGTCAGTTCCTGTCACTTCGGCCATGGCGCGGACGGTGTACGGCACCATGTAGCAGGCGTTGGGACGGCCGCGGTGCGGATGCGGAGTCAGGAACGGAGCGTCTGTTTCCACCAGCACCAGGTCCGGGTCTGCCACCGCCAGCGCGGCGCGGAGGTTAGCCGCATTCTTAAAGGTCAGTGTGCCGGCAAAGGACATGTTCCAGCCCGCGGCGTTGCAGATCCTGGCGAGCGCCTCATCACCCGAGAAGCAATGAAACACCACCCGCTCCGGGGCCCCCTCCTCGCGCAGGACCTGCACAACGTCGTCGTGCGCGTCGCGGTCATGGATCTGCAGCGTCAGGTCCAGGCGCTTGGCAATATCGATATGCCGCCGGAACGAATAGCGCTGGTGGGCCAGGCCTTCCCCTTCGGTGCGGAAGAAATCAAGGCCGGTCTCGCCGATGGCCCTGATCCGGGGATGAGCGGCCAGTCGCTCAATCTCCGTCAGCGCATCCTCCAGCTCGCCGCGCCTGGCATAGTCCGGGGCGTCGTTGGGGTGCAGTGCCACTGCCCCCAGCAACCTGCTGTCCAGGTCAACGGCGCGGACCGTGAACCGGGAGGACTCCAGGTCGCAGCCCACCTGGACAGCTCCCTGCACTCCGACGGCCTGGGCCGCATCCATCGCCGCGGCGATGCCCACGGGACTCCCGCCGTCCGGGAAATCCAGGTGCGTATGGTTGTCCATCACTGGGACCGGCAGCGGCTCGGGCGCCGGCGGATAGTCCTGCCGAGCCTGCCGCCCGGCTCCTGCTGCGGCGCCGGCTGCGGCGCCGGCGCCGGTGTGGGCGGCATCTGCAGGGCCCGCCCCGGCGGCACGGTAGGCGGCGGGAATCAGCGAATTGCACATCCCTCAAGCCTAGCGGCGGCGGATCCCCGCAGAATTCCCGGAACGCACTGTCAGCCAGGGCAGTTATGTTAGTAGGCTGGTTAGAACAGATGCGAACGCCCACCGCCAGGGCGAAGGCAGGCCTGCTGTCCCGTTCCGGGTGATCCCCGGGCTGAAAGGTTGCAGATGGACTCCCACCGCCGCACCGCCGTCAATGAGGTAACCCCTGCCAGCCGGAGCTTTACCGCCGTGACGGAGCAGGCGGGCCACCTCAACGGTCACAAGGCAGCCGCCATGGACGCCGAAGCATTCCACTCGGCCAGCCATCGCATCCTGGCCTCGATCAACACAGTCATCGACGGAAAGTCGGATGCGGCCAGGCTCGCCCTGACCGTGCTGCTGGCCCAGGGCCATCTGCTCCTGGAGGACGTGCCAGGTGTGGGCAAGACACTCCTGGCCAAAACCCTCGCACGGAGCATCGACTGCACGGTCAGCCGCATCCAGTTTACTCCCGATCTGCTGCCCTCCGACGTGACGGGCGTGTCCATCTACAACCAGGCGTCGCGGCTGTTCGAGTTCCGCCCGGGTGCCGTGTTCGCCAACATCGTCATTGGCGATGAAATCAACCGCGCGTCCGCCAAGACCCAATCCGCCCTCCTGGAGTGCATGGAGGAACACCAGGTGACCGTGGACGGGGACTCGTACAAACTCGACGAACCGTTCATGGTGGTGGCCACCCAGAACCCGATCGAGATGGAAGGCACCTATCCCCTTCCCGAGGCCCAGCGGGACCGGTTTATGGCGCGGATTTCCATGGGCTATCCGGACAAGGACTCCGAGATCGAAATGCTGGAGACTCATCAGGCAACCTCCCCGTTGGCCAGTGTCTCCGCTGTGGTCACCGCGGCGGACGTCGCAGCGATGATCGCCACGGTCCAGCAGGTTTACGTATCCCAGGCCGTCAAGGAATACACCGTCTCCGTAGGCCGCGCCACGCGCGAAAGCCCCCTGCTCCGGCTGGGCGCCAGCCCACGCTCCATGCTCCAGCTGCTCCGGGCTGCGAAGGCCACGGCGGCCCTGGACGGCCGTGATTTTGTGCTGCCCGACGACGTCGTAAGCGTGGCGGAATCCGTGCTGGCCCACCGCATCATCCTGGACCGCAAGGCGGCCGGCGCCGGCGAGACCCCGCACAGCGTCATCCGGGGCGTTCTCACCCGGCTCCCGGTGAACCAGGACCCCGTGAACAACCCGGCCCGGTCATCGGCCCCGCCGGCCGGATTGCGCCGGAACCACTAGGCAGGGCTGTCACATGGCGCTGCGTGACCGACTGCCCCGACACCTGTTCAGCCAGCGCGGCTGGGGGCTCCTGGCCGCCGGCGCCGTCTGCCTGTTGTCTGCGCAGATCATGGGGCGGCGGGACCTGCTGAGCCTGAGTGTCCTGCTCATCGTCCTTCCCCTGGTTTCGCTCGCCGGAATCAGGCTCCTCAAGCCCCGGTTCCAGGTTTACCGCGAGTTCACCCCGTCCCCGGTGGAGACCTCCGCCGCCACCACAGTGCGGCTCGCCGTGGCGCGGACCGGTTCCGGTGGCGGCCGGGCGATCATGGAGGAACGGCTGCCGCCACGGTTCGGCGAATCCCCGGCCTTCCATTTTCCCGCCCGCTCAGCCAAGGGCGGGACCAGCAGGTACGAATACCACTTGCGCTCCACCAAACGCGGACAGTACCTGATCGGCCCGGTATCAGCCGAGTTCACTGATCCGTTCGGGTTGTCCCTGCACCGGCGGTCAATTGACGACGGCGACACGCTCACCGTGACGCCCGCCGCCGTCGAGCTTCCCGTGACGGGTCTCGCGGGAGCCCGCGGCAACGACGGCATCACAGCAACCCGTACCCGCGCCAACCCCAGCGACGATGACGTCATGACCCGCGAATACCGCCCGGGCGATCCCATGCGCAGGGTGCACTGGGCAGCGACCGCCCACCACGGCGCCCTGATGGTGCGCCAGGAGGAATCCGTCACGACGCCGGAGGCCACCCTCATCCTGGACCAACGGTTCGCGGCGTATTCCGGGGGTCACGGCTCCGGTTTCGGGGGCAATGCGGCCGTGGACGGCCACGAAATGATCACCAGCGGCACGTTCGAGTGGGCCGTGGTGGCCGCGATCTCCATCTGCACGCACCTCTCGGAGCGGAACTATGCTCTCCGCCTCCTGGACCCCCGCGGCGAACCCGCGTTCCTCCGTTCCCCGTCTGCGCCGGAACCGGAGGCGGAAGAGTTCAGCGGAGTGTCCGGGCTCAAGTCGATCGCCGAAAGCCTCGCTGCCATCCAGCTCTCCGGTCCGCACCACGCTGCCCGGGACGCCGGTGGCCAGGATGCCGGACCGGCTGTTTTCGACGATCACCTGATGGACAAACTCTCGGCCCACCGGATGCGGGGGCCCCTTATTGCTTTGCTCGGCAGGATCTCTCCGAGCGAGGCCAGAGCCCTCGCTCCGGCGGCGGGTTACGGCGCAAATGCCTTCGCCATCATCGTTTCCGACAGGCCGGCGGATTCCGAGGACTCTTTGGAGACCCTCCGCCGGGGCGGCTGGAGGGCAGCGGCGGTGCCAGCCTCGGTTTCAGTCCCGGACGCCTGGACCCACTTCGACCAGGTTGGTGCTGCGCCCGCCACGGCAGCGGCAGACGTGCGCCGCGGAGCGGGGGTGGGGCGGTGACGCTGGCACCGGAACGCCACGCGTCCCGCGAGCGGGCAGCCACGGGCACCCCGGGACAGGTCCCCGCATGGACGCGGGTCGGGGCGCACCCCTGGGCCATGGCCGGTGCCGTCGCCTTGTCCGTGGCCGGCGCCGCGATTTCCCTCAACGGCGTCCTGCGCGGTTGGGCCTGGTACTTGCCCATCTTGACCACGGTAGTGGTGGTCTGCCTGTCCATCGCCACGCTCCGCGCCCTGCGGGCCCAGCCACTCGTGGTGGCGGCCGGCGGCTTCGGGTCCCTGATCGCGATTCTCACACTGACATTCTTCCGGAGCACGGGCATTGCCGGTTTCATCCCATCCGGGGCAACTCTGGCCGAAGTGGACAGGTTCATCCGCAGGGCGAGCGAGACCGTCCTTGCGGAAAGTGCCCCGGTGGCTCCAAACGCAGGAATCGTTATGGTCAGCTGCGCAGCCCTGGGCCTGACAGTCATCCTCATTGATGCGCTGGCCGTGCCCCTTGGCATGCCGGCAACAACCGGGCTGGGCCTGCTGGCCATCCTGGTAGTCCCCGCCACCGTGAAGCCCCAAAGTGTGGGGGTTTGGGGCTTTATTGCCACGGTGGCCGGGTACCTTCTGATCCTCGCGTGCAGCCAGTGGTTTGCGCCGGATTCCCGCACATCAGCCGACAGCGGCCGGAATCCCGGCCAGCTCCGGCGGGCCGTGCTGACCGGAACCGTGGCACTGGTGGCAACCCTGGCGGGACCGGCGGCCATCCCCGGTTTCGACCACGGCACGTTTCCGCAGGGCTCCCGGCTGAACCCTTGGGGCGCCGGCACCGGCTTGAACCCCATGATTACCTTGGGAAACAGCCTGCGGGCACCGGCAGGAAGCGGTCGGATCACTTATGCCACCAATGCGGCGGGGCCGCTGTATCTGCGGTCCGTCACTGTTGACAATTTCGACGGCGAATCCTGGGGACCTGATGACCGGGACGCAGAGCGCCGCCCCGTGGCCGGACAGCTTGAGACGGGCTACGAGATCGTCGCCGGGGAGCAGCTCCGCCAGGTGACTGCTATGGATACGGGCACGTTCACCAGCCCGTACCTGCCATTGCCTTACGCCCCCGAATCAATCCGTGGGCTCAACGGTGCCTGGACATGGGACCCGGCCACCCTGGCCGTCAAGGGATCCAACACCACCTCGCGGGCACAGCAATACATTGTGGTGTCCTCGGCGCCAAAGCTCACGGCCGCCCTGCTCCAACAGTCGTCGCAGGCCGTGCGGGGAATCCCTGCCGACTTCACCAGGGTTCCCGGCAACGTCCCGGACATCGTCCGCAGCACGGCTGACGCGGTGACGGCTTCCGGTGACACACCCTTCGCCAAGGCCATGGCCATCCAGAGGTACCTTCGCTCAGGGGAGTTCACCTACTCGCTCCAGTCACCCGTCCAGGGCGGCTACGACGGTAACGGACTCTCGGTGCTGGCCGATTTCCTAACCCAGAAGAGCGGATACTGCATCCATTACTCGTCCGCGATGGCCGTGATGGCCCGCCTGGAGGGTATCCCCAGCCGCATCGCGGTTGGCTACGCGCCGGGCCGCACCACCGGTTCCACGGTTTCAGTGGCCGGGCAAGGTGCACTGCCGGAGTTTGAGGTGGACGCCCGGGATGCCCACGCCTGGCCCGAACTCTACTTCCAGGGATTGGGGTGGGTGCCCTTCGAACCCACGCCGTCGCGTGGTGTTATACCCGCGTACGCCACGGAAACCAGCACCCCTGGTTCCCCCGGTTCGCTGGAAAGCAACGACGACCTTCTTCCCGGCGCCACCGCCCCGGCCCCCACGCCAAGCGCCACGGCCGTGCCCCTCCCCGGCGCAGGTGGCGGTGCGGCGGACCTCGGGCAGCGGGTTCTGCCATGGCTGCTGGGGACAGGGGCCGCGCTGGGCCTGGTCCTCCTGGTGGCCTCGCCACGGCTCGTGAGGATGGGGCGGCGTGCCCGGCGGCTCCGCACCGAGGACCGGGCGCGGGAGGACGTGATTCCGCTGGCGTGGGCTGAAATCCGTGACCTCGGAACCGACTACGGGCTGCCACCGGAATCCAGCGAAACAGCCCGAACGTATTCCGCACGGCTCCGCCAGTCATCGCTGCTCGGCGAAAGTGGCGGCACGGATGACGCCGCGCACCAGGCCATACGCAGCCTCACCTCCGACTTCGAACGCCGGCACTACGGCCCACCTGTCCAGGACATAGCCGGCCGCAGCAGGACCGGGGCGATTGCCCCGCGCATCGCGGCGGTGCAGCAGTCCCTGCGTGCCAACGCCTCGCTCCCCCTACGCCTCCGTGCCGACTGGCTCCCACCGTCGGTTCTGGGAGGGTGGGCCTGGCTCCTGGCTGCCCCGTTCAAGGGGCTCAACAGGCTGGCGCGCCGGACGGCAAAAGCCGCCGCACGCTCCTGGTCGAGGGCGCGCGGCGGCTTGTTCCGGCCGCGGGGTAGCCAATAGCGGCTCGCCGCAGCGGCTACCTACGGGCGTGGAGTAAGGGCTGACCGGAGGGTCATCCTGTCAGCCGGAGGACGATCCGTTCAGCCGGCGTAGGGGTCCGCGATGCCGATGTACTGGGTGTAGAGGTATTCCTCGATGCCTTCGAGGCCGCCTTCACGTCCCAGCCCGGACTGCTTGACGCCGCCGAACGGTGCGGCGGCGTTGGAGATGACACCGGCGTTCAGGCCGAGCATGCCGGTCTCAAGCCGTTCGCCCATCCGGATGCCGCGGTTCAGGTCGCGTGTGAAGACGTACGCCACCAGCCCGTACTCGGTGTTGTTGGCCAGGCGGATCGCTTCGTCCTCGGTGCCGAAGGTGATGATCGGTGCGACGGGGCCGAAGATTTCCTCGGACAGGATCCGGGTGCCTTCGGTGACGCCGGTGAGGATGGTGGGCGGGTAGAAGTAGCCCGGTCCTTCGGCCGGGGCGCCGCCCAGGACAGCCTTGGCGCCGGAGGCCACGGCGTCGGAGACCAGCTCATGGACCTTGTCCCGGCTCTTCGCATCGATCAGCGGACCCACCTTGGACTCCGGCTCCGTACCCCGGGCGGTGGTCATCTCACCCATTTTCGCGGCGAACTTTTTGGCGAATTCGTCGGCGACGGACTCGTGGACGATGAACCGGTTTGCCGCGGTGCAGGCCTCGCCCATGTTGCGCAGCTTCGCCAGCATGGCGCCGGCGACGGCGGCGTCCAGGTCCGCGTCTTCGAACACCACGAACGGGGCGTTGCCGCCGAGTTCCATGGAGGTCCGCAGCACCGTCTCGGAGGCGTCCGAAAGAAGGCGGCGGCCCACTTCGGTGGAGCCCGTGAAGGAGAGTTTGCGCAGGCGCTGGTCCTTGATCAGCGGGCCGGTGGTGGCGCCTGCCGTGGACGTGGGAATGACGTTCAGGACTCCGGCCGGCAGGCCCGCTTCCTGCATGACCGCGGCGAACAGCTGCGACGTCAGCGGCGTGAGGTTGGCGGACTTCAGCACCATTGTGCAGCCGGCCGCGACGGCAGGAGCGATCTTGCGGGTGGCCATGGCCAGCGGGAAGTTCCACGGCGTGATCAGCAGGCACGGGCCCACCGGTTTCTTGGTCACCAGCAGGCGGGACTTGCCGTCCGGTGAGACCGAGTAGCGGCCGAAGGCGCGGACGGCTTCTTCGGAGAACCAGCGCAGGAACTCCGCGCCGTAGGTGACCTCGCCCCGGGCTTCGGCCAGCGGCTTGCCCATTTCCAGGGTCATCAGCAGCGCGAAGTCCTCGGCACGCGCCGTGACCATCTCAAAGGCACGGCGCAGGATTTCGCCACGTTCACGAGCCGGGACCTTCGCCCACGGCTCCTGGGCAGCGGCAGCCGCGTCCAAAGCAGCCTTGCCGTCTTCGGCGCCGGCGTCAGCGATGCTGAGGAGGACCTTGCCCGTGGCGGGGTCTTCGACGTCGAACGTCTTGCCTGACGCCGCCGGGCGCCATTCGCCGTTGATCAGCAATCCGGTGGGAACAGAGGCCAGCAGCTCGCTTTCGCGCTCCGCGGTAACGGCTGGCTGTGCGGTGACAGTCACGGTGACTCCCTCGTCAGTAAGGTTGGGTCAGCCGCGACGCAGGGCCTGGGCGGCCTGCCTTCCTGGCTGATTTACTGTCACACTACTGCCGTGGCTGCCAGAGGGTCTACTCCTGGACGCACTACTGAACCGAGACACCGTTGTGCAGCTGCACAGTTGGCGGTTTCGCTCGCTCAACGTGCCGCGAGGACCGCCGAGTAGAGCTCCCGCTTGCTGACGCGGACGTCCTCAGCTACGGCGGCCACGGCTTCCTTGAGCCGGATTCCCTGGGCAACCAGCTCGTTGACGGCGGCCACGTGGTCTTCCGGGGTGCCCGGCGCCTGCTCGGGGGCGCCGCCCAGCACCACGGCAATCTCGCCGCGGACCTCGTTGCCTTCGGCCCACAGCAACAGTTCCCCGACCGTCCCGCGGATGACTTCCTCGTAGGTCTTGGTCAGTTCGCGGCAGACAGCGATCCGCCGCTCGGCACCGAAGCGCTCGCGCAGCGCCCGCAGCATCGATTCCAGGCGGTGCGGGGCCTCAAAAAACACCATGGTCCGGCGTTCGGCCGAAAGGTCCGCCAGCCGCGACGCCCGTTCGCCGGCTTTCCGGGGCAGGAATCCCTCAAAACAGAAGCGGTCGGTGGGCAGTCCGGACAGTGCCAGGGCGGTCAGTACCGCGGATGGGCCCGGGACGGCGGTCACGGTGAGTCCGGCTGCCACAGCGCCTTCCACCAGCCTGAACCCCGGGTCCGAGACCGAAGGCATGCCGGCGTCTGTGACCATAACCAGAGTTTTGCCGGACCGGACGTGCTCCAGCAGCTCCGCGGTCTTGGTGGCTTCGTTGTGCTCGTGGTAGCTGATGACCCGCCCGGCGACGGTGACTCCGAGGCTCTGGACAAGGCGGTGCAGGCGCCTGGTGTCTTCGGCGGCCACGATGTCCGCCGTCCCCAGGAGTTCGATCAGGCGGGCCGACGCGTCGCCGGTATTGCCGATGGGCGTCGCCGCCAGCACAATCCGGCCGGGCCCCGTGGCGACCGGTGCCGTTGCAGGTGGGTCCACTGTCACCTGCGCCTCAGTCACGGGTTCCTCCCCGGCGGCAACGGAAGGTTCTACAGGGCGGGAATCGGCGAAGGTGCTGAGGTTAGGGTCCACTCCCCCAGCGTACTGCTGGCAGGCGGCCCGAGCTGCAAAAGGTAGCATGGGGCTCGTGACGCAGACCTCCATGCGGCCTGCCGAGGCCGGCCAGACCATCCCGCCGGCACGAGGCCCGTGGATCGCCAGTCCGGCGGAGGCCTTCTCTGCTGCAGCACTCCGCGAGCGCCTGATCGGAAGTACCCGCAGCTGGCGGGAGTACCCGCCGTCGCTGCGTCTCTGGTTCTGGCTGGTGCCTGCCCTAACGTCCGTGATCGGCGGCATCCTCCGCTTTGTCCGGCTGGACACGCCGCACAGCCTGGTCTTCGATGAAACGTATTACGTCAAGGACGCCTACTCCTACGTGGTCAGCGGCTACGAACGGGGCTGGCCGGACAAGGCCAACGACTCCTTCAACGCAGGCAACCCGGCCATCCTCCTGGACACTCCCGAGTATGTGGTCCATCCGCCCGTGGGCAAGTGGATGATCGCCGGCGGCATGTGGCTGTTTGGGGCCGATAATCCGTTCGGCTGGCGGTTCGGGGCCGCACTGACCGGAACCCTGTCCATCCTGCTGCTCACGCTGATTGCGCTGAAACTGTTCCGCTCACTGCCGCTGGCTGCCGCCGCGGGCCTGCTGCTCGCCGTCGACGGCCACCACCTGGTGATGTCGCGGACATCACTCCTGGACATCTTCCTGATGCTCTGGCTCCTGGCGGCCTTCGGAGCATTGCTGCTGGACCGCGAAGACGGTCGACGACGGCTGGCCACACGGCTCGGACGGCTCGCGGCCGCGTCCCGGAAGGGCCGGCCCTCAGTGAGTCAGCTGCTGGCCGGACCGTGGCTGGGGATCCGCTGGTGGCGGCTCGCCGCAGGCGTGTGCATGGGGCTTGCTGTGGGCACCAAATGGTCGGGCCTGTTTTTCCTCGCCGGCTTCGGCGTGCTGACGGTCCTGTGGGACCTCAATGCACGGCGCGTCGCGGGAATCCGCGGTTGGGTCAGCGGCGGAATCATCAAGGATGGACTGCTGGCCTTTGCCAGCATGGTTCCGGTTGCAGTGGTGGTCTACACCGCCACCTGGACGGGCTGGTTCCGTTCCGAGGGCGCCTACTTCCGGCGGTGGGCCCAGAGCAACCCCTCAGCGGAGTGGGGCTGGCTGCCGGACTCCCTGCGTTCGCTGGCGCACTACCACCTGGAGGCCTACAAGTTCCATCAGGGGCTGGGCTCGGAACACCCTTACGAGGCAAGCGCCTGGAGCTGGCTGGTGATGGGCCGGCCGACGTCGTTCTTCTACCAGAAACCGGAGCAGGGCGTCCCGGGATGCGACGTGCCCAACTGCGCCTCAGCCATTCTCTCGGTGGGGAACCCAATGATCTGGTGGGGAGCGGCCATCTCGCTGGTGGTCCTGCTGTTCTGGTGGGCCGGGCGCCGGGACTGGCGCGCAGGGGCCATCCTTGCGGGCGTGGGCGCCGGCTATCTGCCGTGGTTCCTTTACCCGGAGCGGACCATGTTCTTCTTTTACGCCGTCTCCTTTGAGCCTTTCCTGGTGCTCGCTCTGGTGTATTGCCTGGGCCTTGTCCTGGGCCGGGACACCGACCCGCTCTGGCGCCGGCGGTCCGGTGTTTACCTGGTGGCGCTCTTCGTCGCCGGGGCAGTCCTGTTATCCGCATTTTTCTACCCGGTGTGGGCGGCGGAGACCATCCCCTACCAGGAATGGCGCCACCGGATGTGGATGCCGTCCTGGATCTAAGGCAGGATTGCATCAGACCCTGACCACCCGCGAATTGCGTTGAGGCAGCGGAACGGAGACGCCCCCGTGCGAGAAGCAAGCACAGAACTCCTGGTGGAGCTGGAGCCCGGCAGCAATGTCACCGATCTCCTGCGCCGGCAGGAGGCCGCCAACCCGGCCCACGCCCTCTACACGCGCAAAGGCCCCAACGGCTGGACCGACGTTCCGGCGCAAAAGTTCCTGCACGATGTCTGTGCCCTCGCCACAGGACTGATCGCCGGCGGCCTGGAGCCGGGCGACACCGTGGCCGTTATGTCCGCCACACGTTATGAGTGGGCGTTGGTGGACTTCGCCATCTGGTTCGCCGGCGGCGTGAGCGTTCCCATCGACGAGACCTCGACCCCCGGCCAGGTGGAGTGGATCCTGCACGACGCCGGCGCGCGGCGGGTGTTCGCCGAGGACCGCGGCAAGGTGGCGATGATTACGGGCATCCTGGAGGGCTCCACCCTGCTCAAGGACCGGCTGGTCACCGTGGTGAGGATGGATGACGACGGCGAGGCTCCGAACCTCGCCAGCCTCTCGGCTGCCGGAATGGGCGTCACGGACGCCGAGCTGGAACGCCACCGCTCCGCCGCGAGCCTGGACGACGTCGCGTCCCTGGTTTACACCTCCGGCGCCACCGGACGTCCAAAAGGCTGCGTGATCACCCACGGCAACTTTGCGCTCGTGGCCGTCAACGTCGTCGCCTTTTTCCCGGAGGTCCTCAAGGCGCAGAATGCACGCACCCTGATGTTCCTGCCGCTGGCCCATGTGCTCGCCCGCGCGGCCCAGGTGGCGTGCCTCCATGCCGGTGCCACCCTGGGCCATGTCACCCGTCCTGCTGATTTGCCGGCCGATCTGGGCACGTTCAAACCCACGTTCCTCCTGGCGGCGCCCAGGATCTTCGAGAAGGTCCGGGCGGACGCCGCGCACCAGGCTGCCGTGTCCGGGAAGGCCAAAATCTTCGGGGCTGCGTCAACCGCCGCCATCCGCTTCTCCACGGCACAGGACAGCGTGGCCCGCGGCGGGGGCAGCGGACCCGGGCTGGCGTTGCGGGCGCGGCATGCCATCTTTGACCGGTTGGTGTACCCGAAGCTCCGGCAGATCCTGGGCGGCCGGGTCTGCTACGCGGTATCGGGGTCCAGCCCCCTGGACCCTGAGGACGCGCACTTCTTCCGCGGCGCCGGGATCCCGGTCCTTGAGGGCTACGGGCTGAGCGAAACAACGGCGCCCTGTACGGCGAACACGCCCGCCCGGACCAGGGTGGGCAGCGTGGGCGTCCCCCTGCCGGGCACCACCATCCGCGTGGCCGAGGACGGCGAAGTGCTGGTCAAGGGCATCGGCGTGTTCAAGGGTTACCACGCCAATGAAGCAGCCACCGCCGAGGCCTTTGTGGACGGTTTCTTCCGCACCGGGGACCTCGGCGAACTGGACCCGGAGGGCTTCCTGACCATTACCGGCCGCAAGAAGCAGCCCGCCAGACTTAACGGCTGAGCACAGGCAGCTGCTTAGGGCTGCACCTCTACGGCGTCTTGGTCATCCTTGGCCAGGCCGCGACGGCGACGGGTGGGCCAGGTGAGGATGAGCGTCACCAGAGCTGCCATGAGGACCAGCGCGGCGATAACAATGCCGGCATCGATCCAGAACTGGCCCGGGAACAGCCTGATGAGGGTGTCTTCCAGGGCGAACGTCCAGGAACCGCTGGCGAAGAAGATCCGGTGGAACTCGGTGAAGAACTGCTGCCAGCCGAGCACGGCCAACGCGCCGAGGCCCAGGATGATTGCCAGCGCAACGATGGATCCCGCAAACAGTCCGCGGCGGACTCCGCCGGTGCTGCGGCGGCGCAGGTACGCGATGGCGACGAGGCTGAGGACGATCAGGAGTGCTCCCCCGCCAAAGGCCGAGAGGATAACAACTTTCACGTCGGCCATGTGGCTGACTTCGCCGTCCTTGAAAAGGTCCCCGCCGCTGCGGTTGACCAGGTCACCCAGGTACCGCGGCCCCGCCCAGTTACTGAGGTAGTCAACCGCGTAGGAGCCGTATGTCATCCTGTCATCCGTGCTGAAGCCGTACCCGTCGCCAGGGAACCCGGGCCGGTTGTACTCGGCCCACAGAAACAGCGGGCTGGTGACCGCGCGAACGGCCAGCACCAGCAGGACCACGGGGTAGAAAAGGGCCAGCAGGACCTGCCACATACGCGGGGCCACGGGCTTGGCGTTGGCCGCACTTTCGCGCTCCGCGTTGCGGCGCTCCACTTCCCCCTGCGGCGGACGGACCTGGAGCGCGGACGTGGGCAGCGGTTCGCTGAAGTGGGCACCGTTTCGGGCGGCGCCCTGGACGGACGGTTCTTTGCGCAGTGACTCTTCCACAGAAGGTACGACGGCGGGTGGTTCGACGGCGGCCTCCGCGGCTTTGCGGCCGGCGCGGCTTTCGGGCTGGGTGACACCGCCCTGCCCGGCACCCGCGTTACTTGCCGGGTACGCCTCGGGAGTGCTGGAGCCGGAGTCTTTCAGCCAGGCAAAGGCCGGCTCGTCCGAGTCCGATGAAGTATCCAGGTCCGGATCCGGCTGCGGCTCCGTGCGTTTGGCAGGGGTCGGCGAATAGTCGTTCACAGCAGCGTCACTTCCGTTGGGGTCCGCGCTGCCGGCTCTGATCCGGGCAGCGCCGTGTATCTGATATTGAGCCTACCGCCCGCTCCTCCACGAGGGCGAGGAGCCACCCCGGCGCTACCTGATTCATGCGGCGATTTCGCTGTATCCGGCGTCGCCGGCCACCAAGTCACCGCGTTCACCGGCGTCATAGGCCCGCCGTCCACACACCAGGACGTAGCCCCAGTAGGCAGCCAGCACTGCCAGGCCGATGCCGATCTTGGCCCATACCGGAAGCGGGCTTGGCGTGACAAAGCCCTCCACCAATCCGGAAACGAACAGCACCAGCACCAACCCCAGGGCCACGGTGATCAGCGACCTGCCTTCGTCCGCCACGGCCCGTCCCCGCGTCCGTGGTCCCGGGGACACCATGGCCCAGAAGATGCGCAGGCCCGCCGCACAAGCAATAAAGACAGCCGTCAGTTCCATCAGTCCGTGCGGCAGGATGTAGCTGTAAAAAACATCCTGCTTGCCCACGGCGGCGAAGACCCCGGCGGCGATCCCGACACCCTGGGCGTTCGTGAACAGGATCATGGGCACCCAGATGCCGGTGATGCCCAGGGCCACGGCCTGCGCACTGATCCAGGCATTGTTGGTCCATACGGCCCCCGCAAACGAGGCCGCAGGATTTTCCGAATAGTAATCAATGAAGTCTTCCTCGACGTATTGCAGGACCGCAGCCTCCGAGGCAACGGACCGCAGGGCATCCGGGGACGTCGCGATCCAGAGTGCGTAGCCGCCGGCGACCATGAGAAATGCGGCGCCGCAGGCCACCGTCAGCCACCGCAGGCGGAACAGGGCTGCCGGAAGTGCGGCAACGAAAAAGCGGGCCAGGTCCGCCATCACGTTGGACCGTGCGCCCGTGAAGCGGGTCCGGGACTGGGCCAGGGTGGCGGACAAGGATGCGGACAGGCCGCTTTCCGGGGCAATCGAACGGATGAAGGAAAGGTGGGCCGAAGTCGACTGATAGAGGCGCAGCAGTTCATCGGCCTCTTCGCCACTGAGGCGCCGCTTATGGGCGAGCTGGTGCAGCCTTGACCACTTGTCCCCGTTGACGGCGGAGAAGGCATCCATATCCACGGCAACAGCCTAGCCGCCATAGACTGTGAACGTCCGCAGGATGGTTGACGAGGGGTATCCGCTTGAGTTCGATAATCACCGGCGAGGCCGTTGTCCTGGAACTGCGCCCCGCATCCTTAGCCGCCCGAGCCCTTGGCCTGCTGCTGGATGTCCTGTTCAACATCATCCTGCTGGTCCTGATCCTGCTGGGCGTCTCGGCCGCCGGCCAGGACCTTGACGAGGCGGCAATGCGGGCGCTGACGCTAGTTAGCGTGGTCTTCTGCTTTGTGATTGTCCCTGTGGCGGTGGAGACCCTCACCCGGGGGCTCTCCCTCGGAAAATTGGCGGCCGGCCTGCGGGTGGTCAGGGACGACGGCGGGGCCATCCGGTTCCGCCACGCGGTGATCCGGGGGCTGACCGGATTCCTGGAAATCTACCTCACCCTGGGCGGCCTCGCCATTGGCGTCGCCCTCTTCAGCAGCCGCTCCAAGCGGCTGGGTGACATCCTCGCCGGCAGCTATGCCCTGCGCCGGCGCGTCCCTGTGGAGGCACCGGTCCGCGTCTTTGTTCCCCCGCAGCTTCAGGCCTGGGCCACGGCCGCGGATATCGGACGGATTCCGGATGCGACCGCACGGCAGGCGGCCCAGTTCATCCGGCAGGCCGGGCGCATGTCACCGCTGTCCGCCGCCGGAATGGCCGCGTCGATCGCCACGGAACTGGCCGGGCATGTGGCCCCTCCGCCGCCCCCGGGAACCAGCCCGGATCAGTACCTGGCCGCTGTTACCGCCGAACGCCGTCACCGCGAACTTGCGCGGCTGCACCAGGCCCGGCGCCAGAACTCGGCTACGGCGGAGCGGTTGGACCGCCTGCCGTTCGGCTCCTAGGCCCGGTCCTGGACCGAACGGTTCCCTAGTTGTCGTACTCCGCCCAGGGGATGTTCCAGTCGCCGTAGCCGTCGTCGACGGCGGCGTAGTCGCCTTCGGTGTTGACGATCTGAACCACATCGCCGGTGGTCATGTTGTCAAAAACCCAGGCGGCGCCGTCGGGAGCGAACCCGATGCAGCCGTGCGAGACGTTCGTGTTGCCGATGAACGGGTAGGCGGACTCCAGCGCCTGGTGGATGTAGGCCCCGCTCAGGGTGAGGCGGATGGCATACTCCACGTCCACTTCGCCGTAGTAGGCCGGATCGCCGGGCTTCAGTCCGATGCTGGCCGCCCGGAAGTGGTCATAGCGGTTCTTTTCCATCAGGACCGCGTAGCCACGCGCTGACGGGAAGCGCTGATCGCCCATACTGACCGGGAGGGCTTTCACTACCTGGTCGTTGACGCTGAGGGTGAAGGTGTGTGCGGCGGCGTCGGCGATAGCCACCCGCTTGTCACCGAAATTGACGGTGACCTTTTTGTTGAAGTTGGCAATCTGGCCGTTGCCGAGGTCCACGCCGAAGAGCTGCATGTCCATGGTGACAGTGGAGTTCGCCGCCCAGAAGGCCTCGGGGCGGTACCGGACCATGGTGTCGCTGAACCAGTGGAAGGCTCCGGCCTGCCCCGCGCTGGAGGTGATTTTGATGGCCTTCTCCACGGCATCCCGATTGACCACCGGTTCGCTGAAGATGACCTGCAGTGGCTGGCCCACGCCAACCTTCATCCCGTCCAGGGGGTAGATGGCGGCGTCCGCCTCATGGGTGCTGGAAACCGTGCTGAAGGAGTTTGTGGTGCTGGTTTCGCGGCCCGCACCGTCTGTGACCGCGTATGTGTAGCTATATTTGGTGTTGAATTTCAGGGGGTCGGTCGCAGTCCAACTGCTGCCATCCCCTGCGAAGCTGCCGTGGACTGCTTCGCCGACGGTGCTGGTCAGAGTGACGCTCTCGATCCGGCCGTTGCCCACCTTGAGCGACACCGGCGTGGCCGGGTTCACCTGCTTTGCGGCGTTGGCCGGTATGACGTCCACCTTGACCGGCGCAACCACGGGCGATGCGACTCCCGGTGCGGACCGGACCGCGGAGCTGGCTTCGGACTCCAGGCCACCGCGAGCAAAGCCCGGCGCGACGGCAGCGAATACTCCGCCCGTTCCGGCAAGGACACAAACGGCTGCCACCAAGAGAATCTTCTTGGCGGTCCCCCGCCGGCGTGGCTTAACAACAGGTTCCATAGTCCGATCTTATTGCTTAGACGTAACAGCCCCGGGCGCGGTCAGCACCCGGGGCGTTACGCGTCAGTAACGATAGTGCTCGGGCTTGTACGGTCCGGCGATGTCCAGGTCCAGGTAGTCGGCCTGTTCCTTGGAGAGTTCTGTGAGCTCCACGTCGAGGGCATCGAGGTGCAGTCGGGCAACCTTTTCGTCCAGGATCTTGGGCAGGACATAGACCTGGTTGTTGTATTCGCGTTCACCTTCGGGCTGGTCCCGCTTGGTCCACAGCTCGATCTGGGCGATGGTCTGGTTGGCGAACGAGTTGCTCATCACGAAGGACGGGTGGCCGGTGGCGTTGCCCAGGTTCAGCAGGCGCCCCTCGGACAGGACGATGATGGAGCGCTCTTCCGCGGTCCCGGCGTCGAGCACCCACTCGTGCACCTGGGGCTTGATCTCCACCTTCTTGATGCCAGGGATCCGCGCCAGGCCAGCCATGTCGATCTCGTTGTCGAAGTGGCCGATGTTGCCCACGATGGCTTTGTCACGCATGCCGGCCATGTGTTCGGCCAGGATGACGTCCTTGTTGCCGGTGGTGGTGATGAAGATGTGGCCCTGGCTCAGCACTGACTCAAGCTTGGCCACCTGGTAGCCGTCCATGGCTGCCTGGAGGGCGCAGATGGGGTCGATCTCGGTGACGATGACCCTCGAACCCTGGCCGCGGAATGCCTCTGCGGCTCCCTTGCCGACGTCGCCATAACCGCAGACGACGGCCACCTTGCCGCCCATCAGGACGTCGGTGGCGCGGTTGATGCCGTCAGGCAGCGAGTGGCGGATGCCGTACTTGTTGTCGAACTTGCTCTTGGTGACCGAGTCGTTGACGTTGATGGCCGGGAACAGCAGCTTGCCCTGTTCAGCCAGCTGGTAGAGGCGGTGTACGCCGGTGGTGGTTTCCTCGGTGACGCCGCGCAGGCCGGCCCCGATCCGGGTCCACCGCTGCGGATCTTCCTGCAGCGAGGCGCGAAGCACGTCCAGGAAGATCCGGCCTTCCTCGGACTCGTCGTCGCCTGCCGCCGGCACAGCGCCGGCAGCCTCGAACTCAACTCCCTTGTGGACCAGCATGGTGGCGTCGCCGCCGTCGTCCAGGATCATGTTCGGGCCAAGCTCCGGATTGGTGTCCGCGCCGGGCCAGGCCAGGATCTGCTGGGCAGTCCACCAGTATTCCTCCAGCGTCTCGCCCTTCCAGGCGAACACCGGGACGCCCTGCGGGTCCTCGACTGTTCCCTTGCCCACTACGACCGCTGCGGCGGCGTCGTCCTGGGTGGAGAAGATGTTGCAGGAGGCCCAGCGGACCTCGGCGCCGAGGGCTGTGAGGGTTTCGATCAGGACGGCAGTCTGCACCGTCATGTGCAGGGATCCTGCGATCCGGGCGCCTTTCAGGGGCTGGGCGGGTCCGAACTCCTTACGGAGCGACATTAGGCCTGGCATCTCGTGCTCGGCCAGACGGATCTGGTGACGGCCGGCTTCGGCCAGCGAGATGTCGGCTACCTTGTAATCAAATGTCATGGGGTTCCTTTGCTTTGTCCGATGGCGGCGACGGCGTTGAAGCGTCTGCGCGAAAGTCGACTGCTGGTGGTGGTGCGGGTTGTCCAGGCGTTGCCTAGGCAGTACCTGCCGGGCTTTGGTCCGTGGCCCGCCGGACAGCGGGATCGTGCTGGTCCGAGCCGGCAGCGGTAGCGGCCTGGAGAAGTTCCGGCGGCAGCAGCAGCGGGATTCCGTCCTCGATCGGGTAGCGCAGCTTCACGCCCGAAGCTCCGGCCGCCGTCGACACCAGCTCTTCGCCTTCCTGGACCAGGGGCGAACCGGTCACGGGGCAGCGGAGGACGGACAACAGTTCAGGACTGATCTTTGGCATGATTGGTGCTCCCGACAGGGGCGCGTTCGCGCCGTTGGCTGACTGATTAGCAGGTTCCAGCCTACCGCCAGATCCGCCTCAGGAAGGTTCGCGCAGGACGCGCAGATGCCCCCGGCGGACGCCTTCCATGCCGGCCGGGGCCTCCAGCGCTGAATGCGAGGCACGCTGGCCCGGCGTGGTCTGCGAGTTGGGCGGCAGGGCCGCCGCTTCGCGGACCGCGTTGGCGAGGGCCAAAAGGTCGTCGGGTCCCGGCTGCTGCGGGCTTGTCGGCATCGCCAGTCGAAGCACTTCCCAGCCCCGGGGCACCGTCAGGGACCCGGCGTGCTGCTCGCACAAATCGTAACAATGCGGCTCGGCGTAGGTGGCAAGCGGACCCAGGACGGCGGTGGAGTCGGCATAGACATACGTCAAAGTTGCCACCGCCGACTGACGGCAGGCTGACCTTGAACATTGACGGATAGCTCCCACGACATCACAGACTACTCCGTATCCCTGCTTGTTCGGAGTATTAGCCGACACGACCGCCGTGCCCTGGCACGCAAACCGGGGTTATGTCGCGTAATTCTGCGCCCGGGTTTACAGTCAAGGTATGCAGTCATCGAACCAAGATTCAGCTTTTACGGTCCGTTTGGCTGACCCGGATGTCCGCGCCGCAGAAACGGGTTCGGGTTCGCCCGGCCGAAGCTTTGCGATGCGCCGCCGGAACCGCCACGGCCGCGGCCTGCGTGGGGAACTGATGTTGCCCACACTCCCCGGTTATCGGACGCGCTCGGACCGCTTTGATGAGATGGTGCTCGATTCCGCGCAGCGGCTCCACGACATCTGGGGCAAAACGCTCGACGGCGTACGGTTTGCCGTTGACGAAATACCCCCGCAGCTGGAGCAACTGGTTGCCGACGCCGCGCCGCCTCCCATGGGCGTCTACACTCCCGCCACAGCTGAGGAGGGCCCGGTGATCACCCTGTACCGCCGGGTGGTTGAGCAGGGTTGCGGCAGCCGGGAGGAACTCCAGGACCTGGTGCACGACGTCGTGGTGGAACACACCGCCGAAATGCTCGGCGTAGCACCGGAAACCCTGGATCCGGTCTACCGCCGCCGGTACTGACCGCTCAGTATCCCAGCGAAACCGCTACCTTTTCCTGCCCTGAAGCGGCCGGCGTGAAGGCCACGGTGGAGACGTCGTCCCGGCCTTCCTGCTGCAGGAGCAGCGCTCCGTAGGCAGCGTCACCAGAAGCGGAGACAACATACGCCACCACCTCCGACTCCTCCACCTTCTCAGGGACCTTGATGGATGTTGTGGTGCCGCCGGCGACGTCGGCAGTGGCGGCCGCGCGGATCTTGCCGTCCGCGGTAATGGCAGCGTAGGAGACTGTGGCCCGGTTCTCGAGGACGCCGAACACGAGGATTCGGTCACCGCCCTGGGGCACGGTCACCACGTGCTGGCTTCCCAGCCGAACACCGGAGGCAGCCCAGGCGACGTCCGAGGCCTTCTCGTTCGTGACGCCCCGGGTGACCCGGGTTGCAGCTACAAAGGACACGTCCGAACTGGTGGACACCGTGTAGTGGCCGGCGGGGACGCCAGCCAGCGAAATCTCGGTGACGGACCCGGCTTTTGCCGTGACAACGCCGCCGCCGGGGAGGGCTTTCTGGCCGTCCCGGCCGAAGAGCTTGATCTCCACTACCGCGTCCGACGGTCCCGGAACCGTGATGGCCAGCGCAGGGCCGGCGTCGTTGAAGCCGCTGTTTCCCGTGAGGGCGGAGATCGCGCCGGCGTCCTGGATGTCTACGCCGGTCATGACCTGCCGTGCGGCAGGAGCGGCCCCCGGAGCAATGAAGTCGACGCCGCCGGGCGTCAGTCCCCTCAGGACACTCTGCTGGATGGCCGCGGCCACGGGACCGCCCGCGCTCCGGACATGGACCGTGAGCTGAGCTTCACCAGGGGCCAGGCCGGCCAGGACGATTGAGCGGGTACCTCCCGGTGCGACCAGCAGACCCCTGCTGCCCGGGGCCTGGATCTGACCCTTGCTACCGAAGAGCTCCAGGCTGACGGTGGCAGGTGTGCTTGAGGCGTTGCTGAGGACAAGGACGGAGGTGCGGCCCACTGTGGTGCTGGCACCGGAGAGCCAGAAGTCGTTGGCGGGCGGCTGGCAATTGGCGGCCGCCGAGCCCTGCAGGTCACCGTCCGTGGCAGTGAATTTCATAACACCGGCGGCTGAGGGCTTTTGGCCTGCCTCGGCGTCGGCGCTCAGGAGGGTGGCGTTATCCACGCTGTGCCCGGCGAGGACACCGGCGGTCAGGTCCTGTGGACCTGACCCCTGGCCGGGCTGGTTGGCGTCCTTGGCGATCTCGACGGCGGGCGTCCCGTTAAGGGCGGCGAGCCTGCTGCCGGGAAGGACACCGCCGGGGGCGCTCAGGACGGCGCCCGTGACAGTGCTCTTCGCCGTCGCGGACTCGGGGCTGAACTGGGGATCAGTGCCCGCCTCAGTCCCTTCGAGCAGGCGGGCCGGGCCAGGACATACCCCTGCGCTGGCGCCAGCGGGAACAGCAGCCAGCACGGCCGGGATGCTGCGGCTTCCCGCCGACTGCGGAGCGACCGACGCGGCAGCGAGTACCGCACCGGCCGCGGCCACAATCGCCACGGCCGAGACCAGGCCCGCCAGCATCTGCTTGCGCGGGGTCCTGCGGGCTGCGTCCTTATGCATTCTGGTGTTCCTTACGCAAAGATCCCTCGTCCCTCGACAGTCCAGTGTTGGGCCGGCGCGCGGGCATGGGAATGGCGAGCATAACAGTGAGTCCGATCACCGTGATCTGTGCGATTCCGGACCACAGGGCCCAGGGGGCGTCGTAGCGGATGGTCAGGTGTCCGGCAGAGGCCGGCAAGGTGAAGGCCTGGGCCGAGCCGGACGTCGTTGCAGTGAGGTTCCGCCCGTCGAACCAGGCGCTCCATCCCGGATCCGCCCGTTCGGCGAGCACCACCAGCCGCCCTTCCGGTCCCTCGGCGACGGCGGTGTCGACGTCGTCGTTTTTGGAGGGCACCAGTGCCACCGTGGCGCCGGCACCGTCCACAATCCTGACACGATGGGCAACGTCGGCGGGCTGCAGCACAGGCTGGTTCAGCGGCGTAATCCGCCAAAGCCAGCCGACATCCGTTTGTCCGACGGCAACGAGCCCCGGCACGGCGTCCATCCTGCTGGCCGTGAGCTGGGCGGCGGTGTCTGCCGAGCGCAGCACCACGAACCCGGCGCCGAGGCGCTCAAGCTCGGGCCTGGGATCCACGCCCTGTCCGGCCACCAGCGTGGCCACCACGCTGCGGATCGACGCCGTGACGTCGTCGTCGTCCCTGACCGTCTCCTGGCCGGGAGCGCCCAAAATGTTCCGGGCGGAGGCAATCGCTGACATGCTGTCCAGGGTGGTCCCGGCGCCGCGCATCAGGGCCGCGTCAAAGGCACCGTTCTCCTGCGTGCTGATCAGCAGCGTGCGCGTCTGCTCCGGCCCGGTGCCCCTGTCTATTGCGGTGGCGGGGAGCGTCCGTGCACTGTCTGCCTCCACCAGCCGCGGCGTTCCCAGCGCAGGACCGGCCGGCACCTCGGCGGGGAGGGCTGTGGCTGTGGACCGGAGCAGGTTCTGCGCCGACCACACCGCCATGCCGGCCAGCGGACCGGCCAGCAGCACCACCATGGCAAGGGCCGTCGCGGAGCGAAGGGCCACGTTGCGCCGAATGCTCGGCGAGGCTGCCCGGTCCGCGGCATCAAGCACCCGCTCGGCACCAATCAGGGCAGCCCCGAGCAGGGCAAACCCGGCGGCGGAGACTGCCGGACCGGTGAACGGTGTCACCAGGGTGTCCGCAGTCGCTCCGGTGGCAACGTGGCCTGCCAGCCAGCCACCGGCGAAGACCACCAGTGCCGCCACCCAGAGAACACGTGCCGTCCTGCTGCGCTTACCCGGGAGGAACAAGGCGGCAACGGCAAGCAGCAGGACGGGAACGGCCACCAGCAATGCGAGCACGAGTGCCCACGGGATGACCTGGCCGCTGAAGAACGGAAGGCCGGAAAGGCCACCCTCGGCGGAGAACAGCAGCGGCTGTCCCAGGAACTGTTGCCACAGCGGGGCCGCCTCGAATCCCAGGGGAACACCCGGGTCTGCCAGCAATGCCCGCGGCCTGTCGATAACGGACAGGCCGAAGGGAAGAAAGAGTGCGGCGCTGGGCAACAGAGCCCACCACACCGTGCGGCCACGACGGCCAAGCATCAGCCCGCACAGCACGATAACCACAACGGCCGGGACGAGCAGTGAAGGCGCCGACGCGGTCACAACCCCCAGCGTCAACCCTGCGGCGGCGGCAGCGGTCCAGGACGGCATGCCGTTGATCCCGGGCCGTACGGGCGGCTTTTCGGTGAAACGCCGGTCACCCGGGGACGGGACAATGAACCGCCCGTGGCCTACAGCGGATCCGGTGGCGCGCAAGAGGGCCAGGACCAGCAGCGGAATCATGACGTGGGCCACCAAGGCACCCGCTCGGCCTTGGTTCAGTGCTATCTGCAAGGCTGGAGCGGCCGCCCAGAAGAGCGCGGCAACGAGGCGGAAGCGGCGCCGGATGGTCAGGCCCCCGGCCGCAAACCACGCCGTCAGGCCGGACATCGGAGCGGCGAGCAGCAGGAGCCAGGCCATGGCCGCGTTGGCATCTCCCCCGCCGAGCAGGCCAAGGATCCACAGCACATAGCCGAAGGGGTCTCCCCTGCCCGGAAGCCCTGCCCCCAGGCTGATCCACCAGCTGGAGGCGTGGTGCCAGATTTCACCAAGGGTGGAGGACACCGGAATAAGGCCTCCGCCGGAAACAGCTTCGGCCCGGAACAGGCCGCTGAGCGCCGTGAAGGAAGCCACGGACGCGATGATGACGGCCGCGAGGGCGCCTGTCCCCACCCAACCCCGTTCGCTGGTGGTCAGCGCAGCGAAGTCATCTGATGAGTCCCCCGTGGGCTGGTCCGCCAGTGGGTCATGGACCAGGCCGTCGGCCGTGGAAGTATCGGCGCCCAGGGCCTCCATCAGGGAACGGCGGTGGTTCCAGACTTCACGCCGGGGCGTCTGCAGCTTCTTGATGACGGAACGCCGGATCCGCCGGCTGTTTACCGCCGTCCGGCGGGCCTTTGCCACGGCACCGGGCCGGGCCAGGGCAGCGAACGTCGCGACAAGCTGGGAGAAACCGTGCCCGGGATCCTTGACTGCAATGCTGAGCACGAGTTTGAAGATGCTGCCCAGCAGCGCACCGGCTGCATGGAAAGGCACCTTCCAGAGCGGGGCGTGCTTGAGGCGCAGATGGACCTGGGCTTTCCGCGCCGCGGAGGCATTTCCCTGGGCATGGGGCCGGTGGGCTACGTGGAACATCCGCGCAGTGGGAACTACCACCACACGGTGCCCGGCGAGGCGGTTGCGCCAGCAGAAGTCGACGTCGTCCCCGGTGCCCGGCAGCGCGGGGTCGAACCCCTCCAGGAGCTCCCAGATATCCCGGCGGACCAGCATGCCGGCCGAGTTCACCGCAAAAGTGTCAGTGCGGCCGTTGTACTGACCCTGGTCCAGTTCGTCGGCATCGATCAGGGTAAGCCGCTCGGCCCAGCGGCTGGTGGAGAGTCCGACGTCGACCAGCCGGCGTTCGGTGTGCCAGTCCAGTTGCTTGCAGCCGGCCACCGTCACGGATGGTGCTCGTTCCACGGCGCTCAGGAGTTCGGCCAGGGCCTCCGGGGCCGGGGCCGCATCGTCGTGCAGCAGCCAGACCCACTCTGTGGCGGCGTGCTGGGACTGCCCTCCCCAGGGTGCGTGAGATTTGAGCCCGGCGCGTACGGCGCCGCCCATGCCGCTCTTGCCTTGCGGGAAGGTGCTCACATTGGTTGCGCCGAAGGCCCGTTCCAGGAGGACGGCGGAGTCATCGCGCGATCCAGTGTCCACTCCGATGAGGGAGTCCGCGGGCCGGGTCTGGTCCGCGAGGGCAGCCAGGGTTCTGGGGAGATAGGCACTGCCGTTGTGGGACACCACAACGGCAGTGACGTGTACTTCCTGAAGAATTAGATTGCTCGCTTCCTTAGCCGCCGGCGCTCGCGCTCGGAAAGGCCACCCCAAATGCCGAACCGTTCGTCGTTTGCCAACGCGTATTCCAGGCACTGCGACCGCACATTGCATGCACCGCAGACCTTCTTGGCGTCGCGCGTGGATCCGCCCTTCTCCGGAAAGAAAGCTTCCGGATCCGTTTGCGCGCACAATGCATCAGTCTGCCAGCCGAGTTCGCCTTCGTCGTCGAAGTCCTGCCGGAACGGCAGTCCGATCCACACCGGCTGGGTGCTTGTCCCCTGCACCGGGGTGCGCAGTTCCATGGGCGGATCCAGGTCATCATCGTCCTGGTCGTGTCCGCCGTCAAGGAGTGCTTCGTGCGCCGCCAGGAAGGCTGTGGCCTGGTCCTGGAGGGAGTCTTTGGTACTGCGGTTATAGCGGTCCGCGGCGTCAGGATCGGCAGGATCCACATACCAGTCGCTCGGTACCCCCCGTGCGCGGTATTTAGCCGTTGCCTGGCCGGCGACGACGGCATCTTCATGGATACGCTCTGCTTGCCCCACGGCGACCCTCCTGAAAGTTGCAGTCCCTGCCTGGATCCTTGGACACTCGGTTGTGTGCCTGAATTTATGCAGCGACTTTCAATATCTAATTACACGTGTGTAACTAGTGGGGAGTCAAGCCGGCGACGGGATAATAATCAACTTTCCGGGCCAATCGCTGGCACGCCACGCCCGGGAGTTTCCCGAAGGCTCGCCGCGCCGGACGTCCAGCGGTCCGCATCGGCGTCCAAAAAATCCCGTTTCCGCTAAATACCGGCCATAAATACAGGCGCAGCCCGAATAAGACAAATAAGATGACAAACTCCTGTGAGTAACATCACAGCACCGCCCGGGCCCAGCTGGGCCCTTTGAGGGACTCCCCGGAAGGCTTCCCCAAGGACGCTCCACCGGGTCCGTGACAAGATAAAGCCATGAGTATCCCGGCGATAAATCTGATGACCACCCTGCGTTCCGGCCAGGCCACGTCGCCCCGCCTGACCTGGTACGGCCCGGACTCCGAGCGCGTGGAACTCTCCGGTCGCGTGCTGGACAACTGGGTGGCAAAAACCAGCAACCTGCTGCAGGACGAACTCGACGCCGAGCCCGGCATGCGGCTGAACCTTGACCTGCCTGCCCACTGGAAGTCAATGATCTGGGCACTGGCCGCCTGGCAGCTGGGCATGGAAACAGTCCTCGACGGCGGGGAGGCGGAGCTCCTCGTCACCGACCGGCCCGGAACCGTTGAGGGAAAGTACGACGCCGTTATCGCCGTCGCGCTGCCGGCCCTGGCGATGCGGTGGCCCGGTGACCTGCCTGCCGGAATCGTCGACTACGCCGCCGAGGTGCGCTCCCATGGTGACGTCTTTATGGCGCACACGGACCCTTCGTCGGTCGGCTGTGCCGTTCGGGCCGGAGACGGCCAGCAGCACGCCCACGAAAGCCTGATCACTGGTTTCGCTGCGTCGCACGAGGAAGGGGTCAGGCTCCTGGTCCCGGCCGCGGAAGGGCTGGCCCCGGCGCTGGCGAACTCTCTCGGGGCGTGGCACAACGGTGGTTCAGTGGTGCTGGCGCACCCCGATGTGGAACTGACGGACAAGCTGTTGGCCGCGGAACGCATCCACGGCAAGTAACGCTCCTGCGTTAGGGCTGCCGCCGGTTAGAGATGCCGGCGACTGTCCGTTGGGTCGACGTCCGGCTGTTCCCCGCTCCGGACGGCAGGAGCAGCAGCAGACGCCTTCTCATGATGGTGCCGCTCGATGAGCTCGTGGTCGTGTGAGAACTCCGGCTCCTGGTCCAGCTCTTCGTTGAAGACCCAGAACCGGTAGGCGAAGAAGCGGAAGATGGTGCCCAGGACCAGTCCCACCACGCTGCCTGCAATAAAGAGTGAGGGTTTGTCGTTCAGGTCCAGGACGTACTTCGCGAACCAGACGCAACCTGAGGCGATCAGGAGTCCCACCAGGTTCATAACGGCGAAGAGAGCGGCCTCGCGGGCCACATTGGCCTGCTTGCGGTGACGGAACGTCCAGTAACGGTTGGCAACCCACGAGAAGATGCTTGCCACGATGGTTGCCAAGGCCTTGGCCCAGACCTCGCTGCCGTGCATCGGTCCGGTGAACAGCCAGATGAAGACTGCCGAGTCAATGACGAAGGCCACACCGCCCACGGCTCCGAACTTGGCCACTTCACGCCAAAATAGCGAGGCGAGCCCCCGGATACGATCTGCAAGTGCGCTAAACATGACCCTCCATGGCCGTCCGTTCAATGGGCCACACGGCCAGAGGTCTATTTTAGACCCGAAATCGGTGTACCGGCCCACGCGGAGTACCAGAGTGGTGGGGAAAATACCCGAAAAGCTGGCCCCTCGGCGTCCCAAAGCCCGGATCCGGTGAGCTTTTCTGTAGGCTGGCACATGTGACTTTTCCAGTAATCGGCGTGGTTGGCGGCGGCCAACTCGCGCGCATGATGGCCCCGGCCGCTACCGCCCTTGGCTTTGAACTCCGTGTCCTGGCTGAGGCGGCGGACGTTTCAGCCGTGTCGGCTGTATCCACTTCACCTGTGGGTGACTACAAGGACCTCCAGACACTCCTCGACTTCGCGGACGGCCTGGATGTCATGACCTTCGACCACGAACACGTCCCCACGGACCACCTCCGCGCGCTTTTGGCCGCCGGTGTGAATGTCCAGCCCGGTCCGGACGCCATGATCAATGCCCAGGACAAACTGGTGATGAGGGCGGCCATTGACAGCCTGGGGCTGCCAAACCCCACCTGGGCTGCCGTCGCTGACGTCGCAGCGCTCGTCAGGTTCGGCGAAGAAACCGGCTGGCCCGTTGTCCTCAAGATGCCCCGCGGCGGCTACGACGGCAAGGGCGTCCGGATCATCGACTCCGCCGACGGTGCCGAAGAGGCTGCTCCGTGGTTCGAGGCCATGAGCCCGCTCCTCGCCGAAGCCAAAGTTGAGTTCAGCCGCGAACTGTCCGCGCTGGTGGCGCGGACCCCGGGCGGCGAAGCAAGGGCCTGGCCGGTAGTGCACACCATCCAGGTGGACGGCGTCTGCGACGAAGTCATTGCCCCTGCCCTGGACATCCCCCTCGAGGTCGCCGCGGCCGCGGAAGACGCGGCACTGCGCGTCGCCACGGAACTGGGCGTCACCGGAGTGATGGCGGCGGAACTCTTTGAAACGCCGGGCTCCGGCGTCGGCTTCCTTATCAACGAACTCGCCATGCGTCCCCACAACACCGGCCACTGGACCCAAGACGGTTCGGTTACCAGCCAGTTTGAGCAGCACCTGCGGGCAGTCCTGGACCTGCCGCTGGGTGCCACCGACATCCTGGGCCCAGTGGTGGTCATGAAGAACTTCCTCGGCGGCGACAACCAGGATCTGTTTTCCGCCTACCCGGCCGCCCTAGCCAGCGAGCCGGCCGCCAAGATCCACTGCTACGGCAAGTCAGTGCGTCCCGGACGCAAGATTGGCCATGTCAACCTGGTAGGGACCTCCACGGATGACGTGGACTCGGTCCGCCAACGCGCAACCCGGGTAGCGGCCATCATCCGCGACGGCCGGGTTCCCACCGAAGAATCAGCACGGATTTCCGAGGAGAACGCATGACCACCGAAACCACCACCGGCAGTGCCGGCCCCCGTCCCATCGTTGGGCTGGTCATGGGCTCAGACTCGGATTGGCCGGTCATGGAGGCCGCCGCGGATGCATTGGCTGAGTTCGGCATCCCCTTTGAAGCCGATGTGGTCTCCGCTCACCGGATGCCCACCGAAATGATCCGGTACGGCCAGACCGCCCACGAGCGCGGGCTGCGGGTCATCATCGCGGGCGCCGGCGGAGCTGCCCACCTTCCCGGCATGCTGGCGAGCGTGACGCCCCTGCCCGTCATTGGCGTCCCCGTCCCGCTGAAGACCCTGGACGGCATGGATTCCCTCCTCTCCATCGTGCAAATGCCGGCCGGCGTTCCCGTAGCCACCGTGTCCATTGCCGGCGCCCGGAACGCAGGCCTGCTTGCAGTCCGGATCCTCGCGTCGGGTACGGACGAGCTGGCAGCCGCGCTTCGCGCCGATCTCCTGGACTTCGCCCAGGAACTCAACGACGTCGCCACCCGCAAGGGAGCCAACCTCAGGCAGAAAGTCAGCGAAGTCTTCGCCGACGGCAATGGTGTTCTCCGGGGCAGCCGTTAAGGAACCGGACATGTCCAGAAGCGAACCGCAGCAGCCAGCAACCGGCACGGTCATGACTGATCCAGTCCGGTATCCGTCCAGCGCCTCCGCACCCGTCCGGACCAAACGGGGCTTTGCCCTGGTCCTGATGACCCTTCTGGTGCCCGGCAGCGCCCAAATTGTGGCCGGCGACCGCAAGCTCGGCCGTATTGCCCTGCGCGTCACCCTGAGCGCCTGGGCTTTGCTGGCGGTCACCCTGCTGCTGCTGGCCCTGAACCGGTCGCTCCTGATCAACATCATCACCAATCAGTTTGCATCGCTGGTGATCATCCTGGTCCTGGTGGCTCTGGCGCTGGGGTGGGCGTTCCTGTTCATCAACACGCTCCGGCTGATCCGCCCCGTCCTGCTGGCACCGGCGGCGCGTCCTGCCGTCGGCATCGCCTTGGTCCTTGCCCTGGTGCTGAGCAGCGGCACCCTTGGGTATGCCGCGTACCTGCTGAACGTGGGCCGCAACGCCATAGGCAGCATCTTCGCGGCGGGACCATCGATCGATCCCGTGGACGGCCGCTACAACTTCCTGATGATGGGCGGTGACGCCGGCGACGACCGCACTGGCAGGCGCCCGGACAGCCTGTCCGTACTCAGCGTGGACGCCAAGACCGGCCAGACAGCCATCATCTCCGTGCCCCGCAACCTGCAGAACGCCCAGTTCAGCGAAGGTTCGCCCATGCGCCAGCTCTACCCGGACGGCTACGATTGCGGCGACGCGTGTCTCATCAACGCCATCAACACCGAAGTGACCAACGAACACGCGGACCTGTACCCTGGTGTCGCCGACCCCGGCGCCCAGGCCACCCTTGAAGCAGTGTCGGGAACCCTCGGGATCACGGTCCAGGCCTACGTGCTGGTGGACATGGACGGCTTCGCCAAACTGATCGATGCCATGGGTGGAATCCGGATCAAGGCCGGCGGCTGGGTGCCCATGAGCGGGGAGATGATCGACGAAGCCAACGGCATCCACGGCATGCCGCTTGGGTGGATCGCCGCCGGTGACCAGCACCTCGATGGCTATCACGCGCTCTGGTATGGACGCTCCCGCGAATTCGTCGACGACTACGCCCGGATCCAGCGGCAGCAGTGCGTCCAGCAGGCCATGCTCAAGCAGCTGGACCCGGCAACCCTGCTCGCAAAGTTTGAGGACATCGCCAGTGCGGGTACCAAGGTTGTGGACTCAAACATCTCTTCCTCCCAGCTGGGCAGTTTCGTGGATCTCGCCATGAAGGCCAAGGGCCAGGAGGTCAAACGGCTGACCATCGGGCCGCCCGATTTTGACGCTTCCTTCTCCACCGTGCCCGACTTTGACGCCATCCACGACAAGGTGGACCAGCTGCTGGCCTCAGCATCGGCACCGCAGGCTGCCGCGCCCGTCGACGGCCCCGTTGAGCCCGCCACGGCCGGCGGACGGCTGCAGGCGTCCGCACAGGCGCCCATGGCTGCGTTCCTGGCAGCCGGTGGAACCGGCGCGCAGACTGCCCCGCCGTCGTCGGACTTCACTCCGGTGACCACAACGCCCGACGGCGAGCCGATCACCGAAGCGATGCTGAACCAGCTCAAGAGCGAAGGTAACGAGCAGGCGCTGCGTGAATTGGTAGCCACTAACGGCCAATGCGCGCCGCTCTAGGCCCGCTGCGCCGTCGGCCGGAAAACCCGGCCGCAGCACCTGACTGCACGACTACGTAGACCTGAAGACCAAGAATGGACACCGGCTGTGTACGAAATTGAAAACGTCCTCCGCGACTACGCCTGGGGATCCACAACGGCCATCGCCGGGCTGCTGGGACGCCCCGAGTCCGGCCGTCCGGAAGCCGAACTCTGGATCGGCGCCCACCCGGGCGCCCCGTCAATGGCCCGCCGGGCGGACGGCTCCGTGGCAGCGCTGGATGCCCTGATTGCCGAAGATCCGGAGCATTTCCTGGGCAGCGAATCTGTGGCCGAGTTTGGCCCGCGGCTCCCGTTCCTGGCCAAGATCCTTGCTGCCGCCCTGCCGTTGTCGCTCCAGGTCCATCCCAGCATCGAACAGGCCAAAGCAGGATTCGCCCGGGAAAATGCTGGATTCATTGCGCCCGACGCCGACCACCGCCACTACCGCGATGACAACCACAAGCCAGAAATGATCTTCGCGCTGACGCCCTTCGAAGCCTTGTGCGGGTTCCGGGCGCCGGCTGCAACCCGGAAGATTCTGCTCCACCTCGCCGCCTGCTTCGGCCTGGTGGAAACCGGGATCCCGCCCCTGCTGGTGGAGCTGCTCAAGGTCCTGGAAAACCAAGACGAGGGCGCGGGACTCAGGAGCGCCTTCGAGCGGCTGATCAAGGGCGGCGAAGACGTCTCCCACACCACAGCGATGGTGGCGGCCGCCCTGATCTCCGGCGCTCCGCTGGCACCGTTCCAGGCGGAACTGTCCACAGTCATCAGCCTCAACGAGAAGTACCCGGGCGATCCGGGCGTTCTGATTTCGCTGCTCCTGAACAGGATTTCGCTGGCCCCCGGCGAAGCTGTCTACCTCCCCGCCGGCAACGTGCACGCGTACCTGCACGGCATGGGTGTCGAAGTCATGGCGTCCTCGGACAACGTGCTCCGCGGCGGGCTGACTCCGAAATACGTCGATGTGCCGGAGCTGCTGCGGACCATCGAGTTCCAGCCGGTGACGGTGCCGATGCTCACGCCGGAATTCTCCGGCCTTGGCCAGGAGCTCTACCAGCCGCCCTTCCGGGAGTTCCAGCTTCAACGGATCGAACTGGCACCCGGCGCGGAGCCAGTCCCGCTGGCCCAGGCAGGCGCCGTCGTCGTCATTGTCGTTGCCGGATCGGTGTATCTCGATTCGCCCAAGGGCGACCTGCACCTGGCCCGCGGCGGCAGCGCTTTTTTGCCCGCCGCCGAAGCCCCGGTCAACGTCCACCCGGTGGCCGGTGCCAGCGAACCGGCTGTTGCCTTCGCCGTGACCACGTCCCTGAAGGCCTGAGCCGTGCACTACTTCCTGCAGACGCCCGCCTGGGCGGACGTCCAGTCGTCCCTGGGCCGCACCGTCCATCAGCAGTCCGGCCCGGGCTGGAGTTTCCTGGCCGTGGAGGAGAAAAACCCGGCCGGCAAGGTCCTCTACGCCCCCTATGGACCGGTGGCATCGTCCGCGGCCGCGTTCGACGCCGCCCTGGCCGCCCTGGTGGCCACTGCCCGGTCGTGCGGGGCTGTGTTTGTCCGGATCGAGCCGGTGTCCGCCGGCCTGGCGATGCCGGCCGCCGCGGAGCTCAGCAGGCGCGGCCTGCAGCCGGCGCCGGTGAACCAGCAGCCTGAACTCAGCTGGATCGTGGACCTCGACGGCGACTTCAAGGACGTCCTGGCCGCGATGAAACCCGTGAACCGGAACCTCTACCGGAACATCCACAAGAAGGGCGTCACCTTCCGGGCGTCGCAGGATCCGGACGACATCGGTATCCTGCTGGACTTCCTGCACATGACGGCCCGGCGGAACGGATTCAAGCCGCAGAGCGACGAGTACCTGACCCAGGTGGCAGCCTCCCTTATGCCAGCGGGAGCCGCGACACTGTTCATCGCCGAACTCCACGGCGGTCCCATCGCTGCGGCCCTGGCCTACGATTCCGCAGACACCCGGACCTACGCCCACGCAGCCCTGGATGACACACACCGCAAGCTCAGCGCCGGCATCCCCCTCCTGGTGTCGCTCATGGCGGACGCCAAGGACCGGGGCCTCAAACACGTGGACCTGTGGGGTGTTGCGCCCGCGGACCAGCCCGACCATAAATGGGCAGGTTTCACCGCGTTCAAGAAGTCCTTCGGCGGCCACGAGGTGGCGTACCCCGGCACCTGGGACCTCCCCGTGAAGAAGCTCCGGTACAACGCCTACCAGCTGGCCCGCAAGCTGCGCGACAGGCTCCGTGCCCTCCGCTCCCCCTCCACACCCCCGGCGCAAACGGACAGTTAAGCCCCCTCACCCCCGTGCGAACGGGCAGCTAATACGCTAAAATTCGCTGTTTGGGGTCATCAGCTGCCCACTCGTTCCCGCCCCGTCCTGGCCGACGAACCGCTCAGGACCGCCCGCACCTTCTCGACGACGAAGGGCCGTTCCCCCTCCAGGTCACTCTTCTGGACACGGCTTTCACGCCAGCCCAGACTTTCAGTCAGGCCCTGCCGCTTGATATCGCGGCGGTACTGATCACGATCACTGTGATGCGCGCCGTCATATTGCAGAGCGATCCGATAATCTGGATAGGCAGCGTCCGGCCAGACCACAGGGTGACCCAGCCCGTTGCGGAGGACAACATTCGATGTCGGTTCGGCAAGTCCCGCCTGCACCAGTGCCAGCCGCATCAGGCTTTCGGGTGCCGAGTCCGCTCCAACCCGGATCAGATCCAGGCTAACCGCGCCGTTTTCACCCCGCGCATTCCCGGATGCTGACCCACCATGTGCCTCAGGTCGGCAACAGTTGCCAGCGGCTTCCGTGGCATCGGGAAGTCATCTCCATGGCTGACGACAATGGAGTCGCTGGCCGCGACAAGGTCGTTGAGGTTCAGCATTGTGGCCAGGTCGAGCCAGGTACGAGCAGGTGACGTGAGCCGAACGCCGTCGAACGATATGACCTCGCCGGACTTGAACGGCAGTTGTGACCCACAACGTTCCTCCTGCGCGGCTTGTAGGCGCGGATGTTTCTGCGACACTTCCGGTGCTGCCCAGCGGCAGTCTGATGCCGCGCGAGGGCGTGAATATACCCTCCCTGCTCAGCTGTCTCCGAGTGAGGCCCAGGGCCTCTGCATCGGCAACAAGAAATGATCCGTGCGGGAGCTGAGGAGGCATTGGCGTCCGGGACATGCTCCATTGTGGACCGATTTCAGCCTGCGGTTTTCGTTATCCACAGGCTGAGTTACGAGCTGAAACGCGAACTGGCAGCTGATGACGCCAAATCAGGGATTCGGGGTCAATAGCTGCCAGTTCGCGCAGGAGTACGCGGGTGAAGAACCTGCTAGTTCTTACGGGCGTAGCCTTCCCACTTGCTGGCCTGGTGCTCGCCGTCAACAAAGCGGATGGTGCCGGACTTGGACCGCATCACGATGGACTGGGTGAGGACCTTGTCCTTGGAGTAGCGGACGCCCTTCAGGAGGTCGCCGTCGGTGATGCCGGTAGCGGCGAAGTAGCAGTTGTCGCTGGACACGAGGTCATTGGTGGACAGCACTCGGTCCAGGTCGTGGCCGGCGTCGATGGCCTTCTGCTTCTCGTCGTCGCTCGTGGGCCACAGCCGGCCCTGAATGACGCCGCCGAGGGACTTGATGGCGCAGGCTGCGACGATGCCTTCCGGCGTGCCGCCGATGCCCATGAGGGCGTCAACGCCGGTGCCGGAGCGGGCTGCGGCAATCGCGCCGGCAACGTCGCCGTCCATGATGAATTTGGTGCGCGCACCGGCCTCGCGGATCTCTTCGACCAGGGGGCGGTGGCGGTCGCGGTCAAGGATCATGACGTTGAGCTGGTTGACCTTCACGCCCTTCGCCTTGGCGATCAGGTGCAGGTTCTGCTTGACCGGCAGGCGGAGGTCTACCATGTCGGCTGCTTCCGGGCCGGTGACGAGCTTCTCCATGTAGAACACGGCGGACGGATCGAACATGGAGCCGCGCTCAGCCACGGCGAGGACTGCCAGGGCGTTGTTGATGCCGAGAGCGGTCAGGCGGGTGCCGTCGATCGGGTCCACGGCAACGTCGCACTCGGGTCCGGTCCCGTCGCCAACATGTTCGCCGTTGAACAGCATGGGGGCTTCGTCTTTTTCGCCTTCGCCGATGACCACAACGCCGTTGAAGTGGACCGTGTGAAGGAAGGAGCGCATGGCGTCGACGGCCGCGCCGTCGGCCTTGTTCTTGTCGCCGAAACCAACCCAGTGGCCGCCGGCGATGGCCGCGGCCTCGGTGACGCGGACAAGCTCGAGGGCGAGGTTGCGGTCTGGCTCGTCGATGCCCACGGCCAGGGAGGGGGAAATCGTGGAGTACTGCTGGGTCATAGGCGCTGGTGACACGTGAACCTCTTCTTCGAGTGACGATCATTGGACCCGCTCGGCCGGATTCAGCCGGTGCGGTGATTCCTCTGGTATTGATCATAGTCGTGGCGGCGCCCTCGCGGCGTGGCATGACGCAGTCCCGCAACATGGACCTTGAGCCTCCCGCACTCCCCCGACTGTGAGTTGCGCCCAAACATGGGCGACTATAGAGAGGTGAGTGAAATGCAGGAAAAGACCAGCCCTGGGCCCGACCCCTCCGACTCCGGAGCCAAAGGCGGCAGCGCAGGGCCGGCCGAACCAGCCCCCGTCCGCCCGGTGATCCCGGCCGCCGCGGCAAAACGCGCCAATGCCTCAGTGGTCGGCATGATCATTGCCTTGGTGGTCAGCATCGCGGCCTTCCTGCCCATCATCCTGATGAATCCCCTCCCCAAGAGCGACGGATTCCGCCCGGACATCGATGTCAGCGACGTGGCCCGGCACGCCGCGGATGTGGCGGGATTCACACCCGTAACACCGGACGCCGGCAAGTCATTCACGTCCAACTACGCACGATGGGAGTCGGGCAGCGGCAGCGGCGTTCCCACCTGGGAAGTTGGCTACTTGACCCCGAACGAGTCCTTCATCGGCCTGGTCCAGACCCGCCAGCCCAACCCGACCTGGCTCGTCCAGCAGACCAAGAGCGCTCCCGTAACGGGAACGCGCGCGGCGGGCGGCCAGGAGTGGGAGCTGCGTGACACCGGCAAAGGCGAGAAGAGCATGGTGCTGAATTACCGCGGAACCACCGTTGTCCTGACCGGAAGCGCGCAGCTGGACGAATTCGCCGAACTCGCCGCCGCCGTCGTGCAGTCCATGGAAGCCAATCCGGCCGTCACAGTTTCGCCGTCAGCCAGCACCGCCCCGTAAAGTAAGCCCGTGGCTACTTACCTGACCCCTGCCCTTGCCTGGCGCCGCATGCGCGAAGGCAACGAACGCTTTGTTGCCGGCGAATCGTCGCACCCGAACCAGGACGCGTCCCGCCGGTCGTCGCTGGTGGAAAACCAGCACCCGTTTGCCGTGATCTTCGGCTGCTCGGACTCCCGGCTCGCCGCGGAGATCATCTTCGACCTTGGCCTGGGGGACGCCTTTGTGGTGCGCACCGCCGGCCAGGTGATTGACGACGCCGTATTGGGCTCCCTCGAGTACAGCATCAGTGTGCTGGGGGTGCCCCTGATCGTGGTGCTGGGGCATGACAGCTGCGGTGCCGTCAGTGCCACCAAGTCCGCAGTGGACACCGGCAACATGCCGGTGGGCTTTATGCGGGACCTGGTGGAGCGCATCACGCCCTCGGTGCTGACGTCCATGCGGAACGGCGAGCACGAGATCAACGACATGGTCGTGGAGCACGTCAAGCAGACGTCCCAGCGCCTTGTGGACAGCTCCCGTGTGATTTCCGCCGCAATCGAGAACGGCCGCGCCGCGGTGATCGGCCTCTCCTACAGCCTCGCCGAGGGCCGCGTCAACGTGGTTTCCGGGATCGGTAACGTCTAGGCCCAGCCCGAATCAGTGCCCGTAGCATGCGGTTCACGGTTTTAGTCCGGGCCCCCGATCGCCCTAAGCTAGCCCCATGACTTCCACTGAAGAATTCCGCATTGAACACGACACGATGGGCGAAGTCCGCGTCCCTGTGAACGCCCTGTACCGTGCACAGACGCAGCGTGCAGTTGAAAACTTCCCCATCTCCGGCAAGACCCTGGAACGCGCGCACATCGAGGCGCTCGCCCGGGTCAAGAAGGCGGCCGCCCAGGCCAACGCAGAACTCGGAGTGCTCGACGGCGAGCTGGCCAAGGCGATTGCAGCGGCTGCCGATGAGGTTGCTGCTGGCAAGTACGACGGCGACTTCCCCATCGACGTTTTCCAGACCGGCTCCGGCACGTCCTCGAACATGAACACCAACGAGGTCATCGCCGAGCTGGCCACCCGCGCCCTCAAGGCCGCCGGCAGCGACAAGGTGGTCCACCCGAACGACCACGTCAACGCATCGCAGTCCTCCAACGACGTCTTCCCCACCTCGGTCCACGTTGCCGCCACCTCGGCCCTGATCAACGACCTGATCCCGGCGCTCGGCTACCTGGCCGAGTCGCTGGAGCGCAAGGCCGTGGAGTTCAAGGACGTCGTCAAGTCCGGCCGCACCCACCTTATGGACGCCACCCCGGTGACCCTCGGCCAGGAGTTCGGCGGCTACGCAGCCCAGGTCCGTTACGGCATCGAACGCATCAACGCCGCCCTCCCCCGCGTCGCCGAAGTTCCTCTCGGCGGCACCGCGGTGGGCACCGGCATCAACACCCCTGCAGGCTTCCCGGAGCGTGTCATCGAACTGCTCGCCACGGACACCGGCCTGCCGCTGACCGAGGCCCGCAACCACTTCGAGGCCCAAGCCAACCGCGACGGCCTCATCGAAGGCTCCAGCCAGCTGCGCAACATCGCGATCTCCTTCATGAAGATCAACAACGACCTCCGCTGGATGGGCTCCGGCCCCAACACCGGCCTCGGCGAAATCGCCATCCCGGACCTGCAGCCGGGCTCCTCGATCATGCCGGGCAAGGTCAACCCCGTCATCTGCGAGGCGTCCATCATGGTCTGCGCCCAGGTCATCGGCAACGACACCGCCATCGCCTGGTCCGGCACCAACGGCGCCTTCGAGCTCAACGTCGGCATCCCCGTGATGGCCGCCAACCTGCTCGAGTCCATCCGCCTGCTGGCGAACACCAGCCGGGTCATGGCGGACAAGATGATCGACGGCATCACTGCGAACGTGGAGCGCGCCCGCTTCCTGGCCGAGGCGTCCCCCTCGATCGTGACGCCGCTGAACAAGTACATCGGCTACGAAAACGCGGCAAAGATCGCCAAAAAGGCCGTGGCCGAGGGCCTCACCATCCGTGAAACCGTCGTGGCCATGGGCTTCCTGGAACGCGGCGAGGTCACCGAAGAGCAGCTGGATACCGCGCTGGACGTTATGTCCATGACGCGCCCGCCGCACAAGGCATAGCCCCCAGCACCAACGCACTCAACGACACAGTACGACGGCGGCCGGCACCTTCCCCCCGGAAGGCGCCGGCCGCCGTCGTACGTGGCGCCCCGGACGCCATCTTCGGTCTCTCCGCCGTGGCCGGCCCGCTGCTCGGCGGATTCTTCGTAGACCACGCCGCGATCTTGGGGGTGCGGCGCCCCCTGTTGTTTCGTGGCGCCTGCGGACCGGGGCCGCAAGCGTCCGCTCGCGCTAAGCCGGCAGCAGCATGGCGGCAGCGGCGCCGGCGAGCATAAACGGGCCGAAGGGGATGGAGGATTTTAAGGTGCCGCGGCGGGCGGCCAGCAGGGCCATGGACCAGAGGCCACCCAGCAGGAAAGCCGCGAAGGTCCCCGCAAAGACGTGCTCCCAGCCAAGATAGCCAAGGTACATCCCCAGGACGCCGGCCAGCTTCACGTCGCCAAAACCCATGCCGGGCGGGTAAACCATCCGCAGGACAAAATAGAAGGCCCACAGAACCGCTCCCCCGGCCAGGATGCGCAGCGCCGGGATCCCCAGGAGCTCGGCAGCACCGTCAGGTGACCCCAGGAGCGCGGCAGGACCGGCAATCACGTGCACCAAGGCCGCCGCCAGCAACAGGACCCCGGCCACGCCGTAGGAGGGGAAAACAATCCGGTTGGGCAGCAGATGATGGCGCACGTCAATAACCGTCAGGCGGACTGCCATAACAAAAAAGTAGGCACATGCGGCCAGCACCAGCCAGAACGCCAGCGGGGTGGCATCCCACAGTCCATCGAGTCGTCGGATCACCCCTCGGATGCTACTGGATTCGCGCGCCGCACCGCAGAGCCCACGCGTAAACTGTGGATATGTCGACATGGGACACCAGGCGCCGGCCGGATCCGGAGGGCAGCGCCGCCGCTGCAGACCTGAGCACCATGTTCCGGAACCTTTGCCGGTCTTCCCCCTGGAAGTGGCAGTCCCTGCGCTTTGAATACTGGGATGAACCATTCACCGACGTACCGGACCCGTCTGTTCCCCTGGTCCGCGCCTGGCTGCGCCGACCCGGTGCGCTCCGCCTGGAAACCACTGACCGGCTTGTCCTCCACAGCACCACCGGAATCAACGATTCCAAGGACGGTCTGTATGTCAGCGCCACCCGGAAGTCCTGGCTGCTGCCGCCCCATCTGGTGGCGCCCGTTTACGACGACGGCGGCCTGGTCAGGCGCCGGCCGGAGGCAGCTTACGGCGAGCCGGGTTTCGGGAACGGCCGCTTCTCGGCTGCCCTTGATCCCGTGGAGCTCGCCGGGAGTGCCCCGGTCCCCATCGAGTTCCCGGGCACCAATGCCGTGGAGGTCGACGCCGTTCGCCGCGTGGATCACAATGGCCGGCCGGCGCTGGAGGCAACCGTGACGCCTACCGCGTCCTACCATCCAACGGATACTGCCGCTCCGCTCTGCCTGCCGGGCAGCAGCCGGATGCGGATCGACCTGGAAACCGGCGTCTGCGTCGCCAGCCAGTCACTGGAAAAGGCAACCCCGGATAATGGGCACTGGATCCGGATCCTCGCGGTGGACGAATACATGCTGGACGACCTGTTCGTGGCCGAGTCCATGAACCTCACGGACGTCCGCCGCCACATCAGCTGGGACATCCGCGCCTGATCACCGGTCCTCCAACGGCCATCACAGGCGGTTGACAGGCGCCGTGGCCCGCCTTGGGCTAGGCTTCCCTGATGACCGCGCTGACTTCCATCTGGCCTCTCTTCGGCCTCGAGCTGACCACACCCCGCCTGGTGCTGCGTCCCATCGCCGACGCTGACATTCCCGCCGCAGTTGCAGCGGCCGCGGGCGGAGTCCACGAACCCGGCCGGAACCCCTTCAGCACCCCTTGGACGGAACTGCCGGCGGAAACTTTAGGGCACAACATGGCGCAATGGTACTGGCGCTGCCGTGGTCAGGCCACACCTGAGGACTGGACCCTGCTCCTGGGCATCTGGTACCAGGACGAATTCATCGGCTGCCAGGACATCGGGGCCAAGGACTTTGCCACCCTCAAAACCGTCAGTACCGGCTCATGGCTCAAGCAGTCCCACCACGGCCAAGGGCTCGGCACTGAGATGCGAGCCGCCGTCGCGCTTTACGCGTTCGACTGGCTCGGCGCCGAGGTGGCCGAATCCGAAGCCGCCGCTTGGAACGCCGCCTCCCTGGGCGTGTCCCGCTCCCTCGGCTACGAACTCAACGGCACGAACAGGCAGTCCTGGGGCGGCGAGGCCCTGGAAGTCCAAAAAGTGCGCCTCACCCCCGCAACCTTCAAGCGTCCCGACTGGACCCTGGATGTAGAAGGCCACGAAGCAGCAGCCAAGTTCCTCGGCGCTCCGTAGCTCGTGGCTAGGCCCGCCGGGTCCCGGCCCTTCTCCGTCGCCTAGACGCGACTCCTACGAGAAGGACCGCGGCCCGACATGTGCCTCGGTCAGCCTTCCGGCAGCGTGCGCCAGAGGCGACGTAGGAGCCAGCACGCAGAGGAAGGGTGACCGGCGCACACACCGTATCGGCTAGATTTCGGCGCCCTCGAGGAGCTCTGTTACCAGGGCTGCGATGGGGGACCTTTCGGAGCGGGTGAGGGTGATGTGGCCGAAGAGGGGGTGTCCTTTCAGGGTTTCGACGACGGCGGCGATACCGTCGTGCCGGCCGACGCGCAGGTTGTCGCGCTGGGCGACGTCGTGGGTCAGGACGATCTTGGAGTTCTGGCCGATGCGGCTCATCACGGTGAGGAGGACGTTCTTCTCGAGTGACTGGGCCTCATCAACGATCACGAAGGCGTCGTGCAGGGAGCGGCCGCGGATGTGGGTCAGCGGCATGACCTCGAGCATGCCGCGGTCCATGACTTCTTCCACGACTTCCTGGCTGACCAGGGCGCCGAGCGTGTCAAAGACCGCCTGGGCCCAGGGGTTCATCTTTTCCGACTCGGAGCCGGGCAGATAGCCAAGTTCCTGTCCACCCACCGCGTATAGCGGGCGGAAGACGATCACCTTGCGGTGCTCGCGGCGTTCCAGCACCGCTTCCAGGCCGGCACACAGGGCCAGCGCGGATTTGCCGGTACCGGCCCGTCCGCCGACCGAAACGATTCCGACGGCGGGGTCCATCAGCATGTCGATGGCGAGGCGCTGTTCCGCCGACCGTCCGTGGAGCCCGAACACGTCCCGGTCCCCCTTGACCAGCCGCACCTGCTTGTCGGCGCCCACCCGGCCCAGGGCTGAGCCCCGATTGGAGAGGATCACCAGCCCGGTGTTGACGGGCATTTCCGCGGCTGCGGGGATGAAGACAGGCTCGTGGCCGTACAGGGTGGAAATTTCGGCCTCGCTGGCTTCAACCTCGGCGACGCCGGTCCAGCCCGAATCCTTCACGAGCTCGTTGCGGTATTCGTCGGCAGTAAGTCCCATGGCGGAGGCCTTAACCCGCATGGGGAGATCCTTCGAAACCACCGTGACGTTCCGGCCTTCATTGGCTAGGTTCTTGGCCACGGCAAGGATGCGGCTGTCGTTGTCGCCGCTGCGGAAACCTAGCGGAAGCACCTCGGCGGAAATGTGGTTCAACTCCACCAGTAGGGTGCCGCCCTCGTCGCCGATGGGGATAGGCCGGCTCAGGCCGCCGTGTTTCACCCGGAGGTCATCGAGCAGCCGGAGCGCCTTGCGGGCAAAGTAGCCCAGCTCGGGGTCGTGCCGTTTCCCCTCAAGTTCGGTGATGACGACGATGGGAACAATGACTTCGTGCTCGGCGAAGCGCAGCAGCGCCTGTGGATCCGAGAGCAAGACGGAGGTGTCAATGACGAAGCTGCTGATGGTGGCGTCCCTTCCGGAGACAGCAAAACCGGCCGCAGAATTTTCGTCTGCTGCACCGGTTTTTGAGGTAGCTCGCGTGGTGCGAGAGGTAGCTTTCTGTCCCTGGTTAAAAATGGCCTCGGGCAGTTGCTCAGAAATAGCCACATCGACTCCAGCCCCGGGCAAGCCCGGAATTGTTATTGGTGAGGCGGCTCGGCCTGGAGGCCGGGCTCGGCCTCCCATACAACCGGTGCGAAACATCGCTCCATGTACTGGCCTCCCCGATCAGCCGGCGGTTTTGCCTGCTGATAGCTACAACGTAAATCCACAGCAACTAATTTCCAGTTTCATCCGTCGGCGATTCCTGTTGCCGCTGTGTGAATTCCGCGTGAACGGCGGCGATCAGGTGCCGAAGCGCCGCTGTCTGCCTGCGTAGTCGCGAAGGGCGCGGAGGAAGTCCACTTTACGGAAGGCGGGCCACAAGGCCTCGCAGAAGTAGAACTCGCTGTAGGCGCTCTGCCACATCAGGAAGCCGGACAGGCGCTGCTCCCCGGAGGTCCTGATCACCAGGTCCGGATCCGGCTGGCCGCGCGTGTACAGGAAACGGGAAATATCGTCCACGGACAGCGTGTCAGCGAGCGCCGAAATGTCAGAGCCCTTGGCGACGGCATCGTGAAGCAGCTCCCGCACGGCGTCGACGATCTCGCGGCGTCCGCCGTAGCCCACCGCAACGTTGACGTGGATCTTCTCGCGTACCGGCGTGCGGGCCGTGAGCTTGTTGAGCCGCTCCGCCAGGTAGTCGGGCAGGAGCTCGGGGGCGCCCATGGCGTTGACCGAGATGTTGGCGTCTTCGTCCAGGCGGTCCAGGGTGTTGGCAATGATCCCCATCAGAAGATCCAGCTCCTCGCTGGACCGGCTCATGTTGTCCGTGGACAGCATGTACAGCGTGACCACCTTAACCCCAAGCTCCTGGCACCAGCCGAGGAATTCATGGATCTTGTCCGCGCCGGCCTGGTGGCCCTGGCTGGTGGGTGCATTGAACTGCTTGGCCCAGCGGCGGTTGCCGTCCACCATCACGCCGATGTGCTTGGGAATGCGGCCGCCGGCAAGCTCGCTGAGCAGCCGCCTCTCGTAGAAGCCATAAAGGAACCCGCGCAATTCCACGAGGAGACTCACCTGACTTCCGTTGCTGTTCGACGGCATTGCACATCCTAGGCTACCGTCCGGGACCGGGACGGGTGTGCCAGGGTGTTCCCGGACGTCCTGTCATGATTGTTACCCATGAGTAACATATCCAAAGAGAGGATATTCTGAAGCCATGAACAGCCAGACTCCTGACGGCCCCCGCGCCCCCTCCGCGGACCACGGCCACAGCCCCCTGGACGACGCCGCCGTCCGGCTGGCCGAACTCCTGATGATCAAGCCCAAGTGGCGCGGCTGGATCCACACCGTCACGGCACCGTTGGCCTTGGCAGCGGGCATCGTCCTGGTAGTCCTCGCCCCCACCACGGACCGCAAGATCACCTCGGCCATCTATGCCGCCACCGGCGTCCTGCTTTTTGGCATCAGTGCCATCTACCACCGGGGCAACTGGTCCTCCGGCGTCAAGATCGTCCTCAAGCGCCTGGACCACACCAACATCATGCTGGTCATCGCCGGCAGCTATACGCCTCTGGCCTGGTCGCTGCTGGAGCAACCCAAGGCGGTCCTGCTGCTCTGGGTCATCTGGTCCGGGGCCATCCTCGGCGTGCTGTTCAGGCTGCTGTGGACGGACGCCCCGCGCTGGCTGTACGTGCCGATCTACATTGCACTTGGCTGCGGGTCGCTGTTCTACCTGCCCGAATTCTTCGCGGCCAGCGTCCCCGCTGCCGTCCTGATCTGTGTGGGCGGGGTTCTGTACATCACCGGCGCCGTGTTTTATGCGCTCAAGAAGCCCAACTTGAGCTACGAGCACTTCGGCTTCCACGAACTCTTCCACGCCCTGACGGTCCTGGCATTCGCGGCACACTTTACGGCGATCGCCATCGCAGTCCTCAGTTGAACTGGCGGGAACCGGTAGGCACGCGGGAGTTCGGTCCGCTTTAGTCGCGCGGCTGGGACCGGTCGGCGGCCTGGCCCTGCCCGTTGTCTTCGAGGCCTGCCGGCTCCCCGGCAGCATCCGTGTCCCCGTCAGCACCGAGTCCGTCGTGGTCGTCGGCAGCTTCAATGTCCGCGGCTTCGGCCGCTGCCTGGCGTTCCTCTTCCACCTGCGCGCGGTAGCGGACGCGGCGGATGCGGCGGACCATGTCCACAATCAGCAGCGTGGTGGCCAGCACAAAGAAGGCCGTCATGATGAAGCCCCACAGGCCCGGGGTGATCTGGTCCTCGGAGATGCCCTCACGCAGGCCGGGCGTCGGCAGCGGCGAGGGGGTAGTGGTCAGGGCGAGGAGAAAGTGATGCACGGTTCAAACCTTCTGTGGAAACTGATGGGCAGCCGGCCGGGGATTCCGGAGGCGGGTCCGAGGGACCCGGACCAGCCCACTGCTTTTCTACACGGCATAGAATATGCTGCCGCCTCTATCTTAGCCCGGCGAAAAGGTCCTTTTCGGGCAATTCTGCGGGGACCCTGGACTCGATCAGGGAGTAGTCTTCCCACGGCCACACGCGGCGCTGCATCTCAGCCGACACGGCAAAGAAGAACCCCAATGGATCCACCTGCGTGCGGTGCGCGCGGAGGGCGTCGTCGCGGGCCTCAAAAAAGTCCCCGCAGTCGATCTGCGTGGTGGTGGCATGGGCACCCCGCGGCGGGGTATGGCCCTCCGCGTCCGTTTCCAGCCATGCGGCAAGCCGCTGGGCGTATGGGGACTGCAGGCCTGCTTCCTCCAGGGCAAAATGCAATGCGCGGAACCGGTCCGGACTGAAGGCCCTGTCGTAGTAGAGCTTGCTGGGTTCCCAAGCCGTTCCGGCGTCCGGATACCTGTCCGGGTCCCCCGCAGCCGCAAATGCCTCCACTGCCACCCGGTGCGCCATGATGTGGTCCGGGTGCGGGTATCCCCCGTTTTCGTCATAGCTGACGATTACCTGCGGCTTGAAGTCCCGGACCAGCCGCACCAGCGGCGCCGCGGCGCGCTCCAGCGGCTGGACGGCGAAGGATCCGGCCGGCAGCGGCGGCAGCGGATCACCCTCGGGCAGCCCGGAGTCCGTGAATCCCAGCCAGCGCTGCTGGATGCCAAGTACCTTGGCCGCCTGGTCCATCTCCAGCCGGCGCGCCCCTGCCATGTCCCGTTTGGGATGCGGTTCACCTTCCACGGCAGGGTTCTGGATATCGCCGCGGGATCCGTCGGTGCAGGTGGCCACCATAACTTCCACCCCGGCGGCGGCGTACATGGCCATGGTCGCCGCGCCCTTGCTGGACTCGTCGTCCGGGTGCGCATGAACGGCTAGCAGCCTCAGCGGTGCCGGGGGATGCGTGGACGCTGTCATCGAAGGACGGCTCCTTATTCTTCTGCGGCTGCTGTGACGGCCACTGGACTGAATGGACTGCATGACGGGACAGATGGCATAGCCGTGCCGGAGATGGGGTGCGGATCCGGCCCGGACAGCCATGGACCGGAACCGAACTAAACTGGACTGGTGACTACCCAGGATCAGCCCGCCGTGTTCCCGCCTGCAGACACTAGCCTAGCCAATCGTTATGGCACTAAAAAGCAGCCTCTCCCGCGTGCGGTCAAACGCGGCATCGCCGTAGCGGCCCTGGCGGCCGGAGTAGGGTTTATGGCTTGGGTCTCCACGTCCTCAGCCGTCTCCGACGTGACGTTCAAGGACATCGGATTCAGCACCATCGACGCCACTGCGGCCGAGGTTGATTTCCAGGTCACCAGGGAACCAGGAACGGCCGTCAAGTGCGCCGTCAAGGCCCTTGACTCCAAGTTCGCGGTGGTGGGTTGGAAAGTCGTGGACATCCCGCCCGGAGCAGCTGACGGAACGGCCGACGGCGGGAGGACAGTTTCGCAGCGCGTGACACTGCGGACGGAGTCCCTGTCCGTTTCCGGTGTAGTGGACGACTGCTGGATTCCGGGTGCCGGGACGTAGCACCATGTGACCTGTGCCCCATCCCGGTTGGGTAAGTCCAGAGTATTGACTACAATGGATCAATACCTTTACCCCGCTGAGCTGGTTGCTGAGTTCCACAAGTGGCCACCGTTGCGGGGTCTTTTGCATGTATGACCATTAGGAGAAGTCCGTGTCTACCACCAACAGCGCGCCTGCAGCCTGGCTCACCCAGGAAGCTTTTGACCGCCTGAAGGCAGAGCTGGACCACCTTTCCGGCCCTGGCCGTGCGGAGATTGTCCAGAAGATTGAAGCTGCCCGGCAGGAGGGTGACCTGAAGGAAAACGGCGGCTACCACGCAGCCAAAGAAGAGCAGGGCAAGATCGAAGCCCGGATCCGCCAGCTGACGGCCCTTCTGCGCGATGCCCACGTGGGCGAGTCCCCCGCTGACGACGGCATCGTCGAGCCCGGCATGCTCGTTGTTGCCCTGATCGCCGGCGACGAAGAGACATTCCTGCTGGGGTCCCGCGAAATCGCCGGTGATTCAGACCTGGACGTGTTCAGTGAGAAGTCACCCCTCGGCGCCGCAATCGTCGGCCACAAAGAGGGCGCGAAGCTCAGCTACACGGCTCCGAACGGCAAGGACATCACGGTGGAAATCCTCTCCGCCAAGCCTTACGCAGGCTGACGCTTCCCCCTGCTCGCTTCAGGCCAACCAGGTCAAGCCAACGCCGGTCCCCGTCAGGGGGCCGGCGTTCTTGCCTGCTTGGGGCGCAGCAACAGGGCAGCGACAACTCCGCCTGCCGCTCCGCCGAGGTGCGCCTGCCAGGAGATGAAGCTTCCCATGATAGGCAACACCCCCAGCAGGATGCCGCCGTAGACCATAAAAAGCACCACGGCGAGCAGGATTTGCCGCCAGCTGTGGTTGAAGAAACCCCGCACCAGGAGGAAGCCGAACAACCCGAAAACCAGGCCGGAGGCGCCAACTGTGATGCCGCCGTCGCCAATCAGCCACACTGTCAGTCCGGAGCCCAGCCAGCTGAACCCGAGGGCCGTCAGGAAAACCCGCAAGCCGGAGAGGAACACCAGGAATCCAAAGACGATCAGTGGCAGGGCATTGGACACCAGATGGTTCAGATTGGCGTGCAGCAGCGGGAACGTCAGGATGTCCAGAAGCCCATCTGCGGACCGCGGCCGGAGCCCGAACGTCCGGTTCAGGGCGTGCAGGGTCAGCATGTTGAACAGTTCGATCACAAAGAGCAGGGCCACAAAGCCGCCGGCCACGAACAGTCCGCCCTTCGCCCGCGAGGCTGTGGTTTCCCGGTTCCGCGGCTTTCCGTCCCCCGTCGCGTCAAGCATGGCTGCTCCTAATGCACCACAATGGGCTGGAAGCCCTCGGCACGGAGGGCGCCGAGGACCTGCTCGCAATGTTCGTGGCCCTTAGTTTCGAGGTTCACGGTGATGGAAACGTCGCCCATGCTGATGGAGCCGCCAACACGGGTGTGGTCCAGGCCCGTGACGTTCGCATCGTTTTCGGCGATGATGCGGGCGATGGTGGCCAGCGAACCCGGCCGGTCATCCAGCATCATCCGAACTGTCATGTAGCGCCCGGCGGCAGACAGGCCCCGCTGGATGACTTTGAGCATCAGCATCGGATCGATATTACCGCCGGACAGGATCACGGCCGTGGTGCCGGGGTTTTCGATCTTGCCGTCCATCAAGGCGGCAACTCCCACCGCCCCCGCGGGTTCCACCACCATCTTGGCCCGCTCCAGCAGGAAAATCAGGGCACGCGCCAGGGAATCCTCGCTGACGGTGACAACGTCGTCCACGAGCTCGCGGATGATGCTGAAGGGCAGCTGTCCGGGCCGGCCCACGGCGATGCCGTCAGCCATGGTGGACACTTTCTTCAGCGGAACCAGGGCGTCGGCGGCCAGGGACGGCGGATACGCCGCGGCGTTTTCGGCCTGGACCCCGATGATGCGGATTTCCCGCCCAAGTTGTCTGGCCCGGGCCTTGATGGCTACGGCGACTCCGGCCAGCAACCCACCGCCGCCCACGCCCATCAGGATGGTGTCCACGTTGGGGATCTGCTCGAGAATTTCCAGGCCTATGGTTCCCTGACCGGATACCACATCAACATTGTCGAAGGGGTGCACAAAGACCATGCCGGACTCGTCGGCGTAGCGCTGCGCCTCGGCGAGGGCCTCATCCACGTTGTGGCCGTGGAGGATCACCTCCGCACCATGGCTGCGGGTGGCCGCCAGTTTCGGGAGGGCTACACCCAGCGGCATGTAGATGCGGGCTTTGATGCCCAGGCTTTTGGCGGCTACAGCCACGCCCTGTGCGTGGTTTCCGGCTGACGCGGCCACAACACCGCGTTTTTTCTCCTCAGCCGAGAGCTTGGCCATGCGGACGTACGCACCGCGGACCTTGAAGGAGCCGGCCCGCTGCAGGTTTTCACACTTGAAGAAGACGTCGCCGCCCACCATCCCGCCCAAGGCCCGCGACGATTCCACCGGGGTCCGCATAATAATCCCCTCGAGCAGCTTCTGCGCCTCCAGGACATCGTCCAGCGTGACGGGAAGGGTTTCGAGGGTGTTCACGGACTTATTCTCCTTGGGTGGATACGGCTCCGGTGCTTGGCCGCTGGGTCAGGCCTGGGCGTCCGGATTGGATGCATCTGTGCTGGCTGCGGCGTCCTTGCCGCGCTTGGGCCTGCCGCCCGACAACCGGACCTCCCTGATCGAGTCGTTATGGTCCGGGCCTGGCGTCACTGGCCCTCCGGGGTTGCCAGCACCTGTTCATGTTCCCACGTTCTGGCGGCGATGTAGCGAATCGCGGAGTTTGCTACGGCGAGGATGGGCACTGAGAACAGCGCGCCGGGGATACCCGCGAGGTACGAACCCGCCGCCACCGAGAGGATCACCGCCACCGGATGCAGGGACACGGCCTTGCCCATCACGAGGGGTTGCAGGATGTGGCTCTCCAGCTGCTGCACCAGCAGGACGATAGCCAACATGATCAGGGCGTTGACCGGCCCGTTGGCCACCAGGGCCAGGAGGACGGCGACGGCCCCGGTCACCAGTGCGCCGACCACCGGGATAAAGGAGCCGATGAAGACGAGCACGCTGAGGGGCAGGGCCAGTGGCACTCCGATAATGGCCGCGCCGGCGCCGATGCCTACCGCGTCAACAAACGCAACAAACATCTGGATCCGTGCGTAGCTGACCATGGAAGCCCAGCCTTTGCGTCCGGCACCGAACGTTGCCGCGCGTGCTTTCTTCGGGAGGAGGCGGACCAGGAAGGCCCAGATCCTGTCGCCTTCGAGCAGGAAGAAGATCAGGATGAACAGGGCCAGCACCATTCCCGCGGCAAAGTGGCCCGCGGTGCTGCCGAAGGACAACGCACCGCTGAGGATGCTGCTGCTGTTCTCCTGGAGTGCGGCGGATGCTTCCTTGAGGTACTGGTCGATCTGGTCGGCGGTGAGGTGCAAGGGTCCGTCTGCCAGCCAGTCCTGGATCTGCTTCACGCCCGTCAGCGCCTGGGACCACAATTCGCCAAAACCTGAAGCCAGCTGGCGTCCCACCAAGGCAAGTGCACCAGCAATCACACCGATGAACCCCACCACCGTGATGGCCACCGCGGCGCCGTTCGGCAAGCGCCTGCTCCGCAGCCAACGCACCACTGGGCTCAGCAGCCCGGCCAACAGTGCGGCCACCATGACGGGGATAATCAGGAAGCTGATCCGGCTGAGCAGCCAGACCAGGGCGCCGGCCATCAGAAGGATCAGGCCGAGCCGCCAGGCCCACGACGCAGCGATCCGGACACCGTAGGGAATGTCCTGCTCAAGCTCCCGGTCCGCGCGCACCCGGGCCGGGCGGACAGTTTCCACCGGCCGGACCGTGTCCGGTGCCGTGCCTGTGGGCGTTGAATCGGATGGGGTGGCGTCCTCGGCTGGCGTCATAGCCTAATACTTCCCCAGCACCGGCCCTTATGCGAAACGGCTACCCGGCCCCGCCCAGCACAGCATCGATCCCCCAGGCCATCGTGAACGCTTCCCCGGCCGGGAGCCACCGCAGCCCGTCACCCGAGTTGAAGGCGTTGGCCGGACCGGTCATGGGTTCGATGGCCACCGCTTTGGGCCTGCCGGGCAGCTCAGTTGTCACAAAGATGTGGACGTAGCCGCAGGATTCGTCCTGCCACAACGTGACGCTGCGGCCGTCAGGGGCGCTGAGCACATGGCGGGCCGCACCGCCGTCGTACGTCAGGTCAGTCAGGGCGACATCAATCTCAAGGTCCCCCACGCTTTGGCCGCCGCGGAAGTCACTATCCCCGCTGACGGGCTCCGAGCTGCGCGGGATCAGGCGCGCGTCCGCCACCAGGCGCGTGCCGGCAGCAACGGTCAGGGTCAGGTGGTCCACATCCGCGTCGCCCAGCCGCAGGTATGGGTGGGCGCCCAGGACGAACGGCGCCGGGGCGTTGGAGTCGTTGATCAGTGTCTGGCGGACTTCCAGGCCAAGGTCCTCAGCGAGAAGGTACTGGACCCGGTGCCGCACCAGGAAGGGGTAGCCATGCTGCGGGAACACCGTCGCCTCGAGGGTCACGGAATATTGCGATTCATCAACCAGGCTGTAAGCGGAGTTGCGGAGCAGCCCATGGCTGGCGTTGTTCCGTGAAACCTCCGTGATGTCCAGCTGCTGCTTCTTGCCGTCCAGGTACCAGACCCCGTCCTCCACCCTGTTTGCCCAGGGGGCGAGAGTGATTCCGGCGGCGCCGGGGGAAATCTCGGCGTCCCCGTAGGTTTCGGTGAGCTGGACACCTGCACGGCTGTACAGCCGCAGGCCGGCCGCCAACTCAGTCACAACTGCGAACGCGTCACCCCTGCGGAGTTCGTACTGCCGGCCGGTGGCGTAGGTCTGGAATCCGGCGGGAATGCTCGCGTCCGGGGTTGCGCTCGAAGTCATGAGCACCACCGTAACAGGGGCCAAAGACTGCCTGCCATCACCGCGAAATGTTATCTTTTGTGTGAAACTATTCTTTTTTGAGCGAAATATGGGATGATCGAGGCAACAGACGCCCGGCACCTGCCGGCACCACGCAAAGGACCCCCGCCATGACAGGGATCACCACCACCACGCTCGCCGATGGCCGGGAGCTGATCTATTTCGACGACGGAGCAACCGCCAAGCCCCGCACGGCGGCCACCACCACCGATCACCGGCCCTTACCCGAGCGCGGCGAGCCTGGCGAAGTCCGGTTCGATGCCCTCACCGACGAGTGGGTGGCCGTCGCGGCCCACCGGCAGTCCCGCACCCACCTCCCGCCGGCCGACCAGTGCCCCATCTGTCCCACCACCCCGAACAACCCCTCCGAAATCCCCGCGCCCGACTACGACGTTGTGGTGTTTGAAAACCGATTCCCGTCGCTGGGCCCGGCCGTGGGGCCCGTGCCGTCCTCTCCGGCCTGGGGCACCACGGGACCGGCGTACGGACGCTGCGAAGTAGTAGCGTTCACGCCTGAGCACACGGGATCGTTCAGTGACCTGGGTGAGGCCCGCGCCCGGACTGTTGTTGAGGCGTGGGCGCACCGCACCGATGTCCTCAGCAAACTGCCGGGAATCAAGCAGGTCTTCCCGTTCGAAAACCGGGGGGCCGACATCGGCGTCACGCTCCACCACCCGCACGGCCAGATCTATGCGTACCCCTACGTCACGCCCCGGGCAGGCGTCATCGGAGCTGCAGCACGAAAGTTCTATGATGGGTCCGACGGGCGGCAGACGCTCACTGGCTCGCTGCTGCGGGCGGAACGGGAGGACGGGAGCCGAATGGTGATGGAGGGCGAGAATTTCAGCGCCTACGTGCCGTTCGCTGCCCGCTGGCCGCTGGAGATCCATCTGGTGCCGCACCGGCAGGTACCCGACCTGGCCGCCTTGAGCGGTGAGGAAAGGGACGAACTGGCGCATGTTTACCTTGACCTGCTCAAACGGCTCGATGCGCTTTATCCGACGCCGACACCCTACATTTCAGCCTGGCACCAGGCCCCCCTCGATGACCTCCTGCGCCCCGCCAGCTACCTGCACCTCCAGCTGACGTCACCCCGCCGGGCAGCGGACAAGCTCAAGTTCCTGGCCGGCTCCGAGGCCGCCATGGGCGCATTTATCAACGACACCACCCCGGAAAGCGTCGCGGAGCGGCTCCGTGCCGTGGTGGTGCCGGAGTCCAGCCATTCCCCTGCCCCTCTGGGGGCCCTGCCTGAAGGAGTACACGCGTGAGCGCCTCCCCTGACCCGTTGACTGCCCAGACCCCGCTGACCAGGCCGGCGAAATCTGGCGCGGAGGACCTGGGCACGGCGGCATCCGGCACAGCGGACCTGGCCGCCCGCTTCGAGCAGGAGTTCGGCACGCTTCCCGACGGCGTCTGGCAGGCACCGGGACGCGTTAACCTGATCGGCGAGCACACCGACTACAACGAGGGTTTTGTCCTCCCGTTCGCAATCGATAAGTCCGCCCGGGTGGCCGTCGCAGTCCGTCCGGACTCCGTGGTCAGGCTCCTGTCCACCTACGGCGACCACGGCTTGGTCACCGCCGACCTCGGCACGTTGGCCGCGGCTTCCGCCAAGGGCTGGACGAAGTATCCGCTCGGTGTGATGTGGGCGTTGCATCAGCAGGGCATCACCGTTCCGGGGGTGGATCTGCTGCTTGATTCCAACGTTCCCCTGGGCGCCGGTCTGTCCTCATCGCACGCCATCGAGTGTGCGGTCATCACGGCTCTGAATGAATTGACGGGAGCTGGACTTGAACCCGAGGAGATGGTCCTTGTCACCCAGCGCGCAGAGAACGACTTTGTCGGCGCACCGACGGGCATCATGGACCAGTCAGCATCGCTGCGCGGATCCAAGGGCCATGCCGTGTTCCTGGACTGCCGCGACCAGAGCGTTCAGCTGGTTCCTTTCGAAGCAGAACCCGCCGGGCTGGTGATACTGGTGATCGATACCAGGGTCTCCCACTCCCATGCCGACGGCGGCTACGCCTCCCGCCGCGCATCCTGCGAACTGGGCGCCGAGGTCCTGGGCGTCAAGGCCTTACGTGACGTCCGGCTGGAGGACCTGGCAGAAGCAGCCGGCCTCCTGGACGAGGTCACCTACCGGCGGGTTCGCCATGTGGTGAGCGAAAACGAGCGTGTGCTGCAGACCGTCGAGCTGCTGGCCAGCGAGGGCCCGGGTTCCATCGGCGCCCTGCTGGATGCCAGCCACGCCTCCATGCGGGACGATTTCGAAATCTCCTGCCCGGAACTCGACCTGGCGGTGGCTGCTTCCCGCGCCAACGGGGCCATCGGCGCCCGGATGACCGGCGGCGGCTTTGGCGGGGCAGCCATCGCGCTCACCCCGGTGACGTCTGAGCAGCAGGTGCGTGCCGCCGTCGGGCGCGCCTTCGCGGAAGCCGGCTATGCGGCGCCTGACATTTTCACGGTGACCCCGGCAGCAGGAGCCATGCGTATTTCGTAGCGCGGTACCCGCAAGAAAGAGGGCCCCGCCTGATGCGAAATGCATCGGGCGGGGCCCTCTTCTTGCGTTGGGATTACGACGGCGGGAGCCGGGTTTGTTGTCAGTCCTCGCCGCGGAGGATGGCCAGGACGCGGATGATTTCCACGTAGAGCCAGACCAGGGTGACCGTGAGGCCGAAGGCTGCGGTCCAGGAGAAGCGCTGCGGTGCACCGCTTTGCACGCCGGCTTCGATGCTGGTGAAGTCCATGACCAGGGAGAACGCGGCCAGACCGATGGCCAGGATGCCGATGACAACTCCAATAATGCCGCTGCGCAGGCCGAAGGGTTCCGTCTGCAGACCCGTCATCATCATCACGAGGTTGACCACGGAGAACAGGCCGTAACCCACCATGGCGATCATGAAGAACTTCATGGCCTTGGGCGAGGCGCGCACCTTGCCGCTCTTGAACAGGAGCAGCGTCACGGTGAAAACGGACAGCGTGCCGATGACAGCCTGCAGCCCGACTCCCGGGTACATCAGGTCGAGCACGCGGGTGAGTCCGCCGAGGAACAGACCTTCGAGCCCGGCATATGCCAGGATGAGGGCCGGTGAGGGTTGCTTCTTGAACGTGTTGACCAGTGCCAGGACGAAGCCGCCCAGGGCACCGACGATCATCAGCATGCTGGCCAGCCCCATGCTGACGAACATCGTCACTGCGGCACCTGCCAACAGGACTCCGAGGCAGGCCGCTGTCTTGACGATGACGTCGTCGTACGTCATCCGGCCGGTATCCGCGGGACCTGCGGCCGGCTGGTTGTACATCTGGCGCAGCTGCTCATCGGTCATGTTCTGCTGTGTGCCCCAGCCGTTCTGGGGATCCATGACCTGGCCGGGAGCCCGCTGGCCGTAAGGCTGCTGGCCGTACTGGGCCTGGCCGTAAGGCGCCTGCGGGACACGCGGTGCCTGCGTTGCTCCACGGAAATTCTTTCCGTTGAAGATCGGGTTTCCGCCAAGTGCCATTGCTGGTGTCCTCCAAGTAAAGGGTTGAGTCGTGTGACTTATGAACCACGCTACCAATATCTACGCGCTCACGCTCGAATAAGTTCCCCTTCCATGGCGCCGAAACCCAACCGTGATGCATGCGGGTGGATGGTCCCCAGCGCCGCTGGGCCGCGCGTAGGGCCAGGCCGGCCCTAAGGAATACCGCTGATCAACAGAAGTTTCTTTGCGAACACTTTGCCAATGCGCCACGGCTGTAACGCAGTTGTTATGCGATCGCTACCAGACAGCCTCCCCCCAGCTTAAATTTTGCCCCTGACGAGCGGTAACATAAACCACACACGGTGACGGATATCACAGTCAGGCCCCAACCTGCAGAAAGCACCGCCATCCGTCCCGTGACGTTTGCAGAGGTTGCAAGGGCGCCCCCTGGCCACCCCACCCAAGTGGAGGATTTTCATTTTGAGAAGTACACCCAAAGGCTTGCCGCACAGACGGCCGGGCGGATTGCTGAAAGTGATAGGGGCCGTCTTTGCCTCTGTCGTGGCAATACTGCTCGTCGTCGCCCCGGCATCACAGGCCACTTCGCCGTCTCCGACACCATCCCCGTCGGCTACCAGTTCGCCGTTCAGCATCAGCGGATTCCTCCGCAACGCCGGGGCCCCCCTGGCCGATGTCAAAATCAGTGTCACTGGCCAAGGGTTCGAAGGTTCCGCCACCTCGGCGGCCAATGGATCCTGGGCAATCAGCGTCCCGCAGTCCGGTACCTACGAAATCGAACTGGATGAAGGAACGCTTCCGGAGGGGATCAAATTGGCAGACGGCCAGGAGAATCCCCGCCAGCTGACGTTCGGCCAGACCTCCAACCAGACCACCATCTTCGCCTTTGGCGAGGGGATCGTCGTCCAGCAGGGCAATTTCGCGCAGGACCTGACGAACAGGCTCGTTGCTGGCCTCAGCTTCGGCCTCCTGCTGGCACTTGCTTCGGTTGGCCTTTCACTCATTTTCGGCACCACGGGCTTGACCAACTTTGCCCACGGCGAGATGGTCACGCTGGGCGCCGTCCTCGTGTTCGTTCTCAACGCGGTTGGCGCGCCTTTCTGGCTGGCGATCGTTGTTGCCCTGATTGGCGGTGGCTTGGTGGGTTTTGCGCAGGACACCTGGCTATGGAAGCCCCTGCGGCGACGCGGCACGGGGCTCGTTCCCATGATGATCGTCAGCATCGGCCTCGCATTGGCCGCGCGGTATGTCATCCAGTTCTACTTCGGCGGGGCTACTGAGCAGCTTCCCGGCGCCCAGAGTGCCGAGATTCAACTCGGTCCGATTTCCATCTCGCCGAATAACCTGTGGTCCCTGGTCATCAGTGCCGTGGTCATCCTGATTGTGGGGCTTGTGCTGATGAAGACCAGGCTCGGCAAGGCCACACGTGCCGTTGCTGACAATCCTGCGCTGGCAGCAGCCTCCGGCATCGATGTGGACGGCGTCATACGCATTGTGTGGATTGTCGGCGGCGTCCTCGCTTCCCTCGGAGGCATCTTGTGGGCGTACTACCGCCCCGGCGTTTCGTTCAATATGGGTTCGCAGATCCTGCTCCTTATCTTCGCAGGCGTCACCCTGGGCGGTCTCGGGACCGTTTTCGGAGCCCTCGTGGGCTCCGTCGTGGTCGGCGTGTTCGCCGAACTGACCACGGTCTTCGGCGTCCCGGCAGACCTCAAGTACGTCATACCCCTGGGCGTTATGATCATCGTCCTGCTCATCCGGCCGCAGGGTATCCTGGGCCGCCGCGAGCGCGTGGGATAGGAAGGACCATCATGGATTTCGCAGCAATTCTTTCCAACGCCCTCGGCGAACTCATCAGCCCCACCACTGCCGCCTACGCCCTGGCGGCGCTGGGCCTGGCAGTCCACTTCGGCTACTCAGGCCTGCTGAACTTCGGCCAGGCTGGTTTTATGGCCGTGGGCGCCTACGGCTTCGCCATCTCCACACTGACCTTCCAGGCACCATTTTTCGTGGCCCTGCTCATCGCCGTCGTCGCCGCATCGCTTTTTGCGCTGATCCTCGGTATTCCAACACTCCGGCTCCGCGCCGATTACCTGGCGATCGTCACCATCGCCGCGGCCGAAATCGTCCGGTACCTCGTCACCACCAACGGCTGGACGGCGGTCACAGGCTCAGCCAACGGCCTGGCAGCCTTCGAGGGCGGCTTCTTCGACATGAACCCATTCCCGCCCGGCTCGTACGCCCTGGGCATGAACAACCGGGACTTCTTCATCCGGATCGTCGGCTGGACGCTGGTCATCGTGGCCGGCATCCTCGTGTGGCTGCTGATGCGCAGCCCATGGGGCAGGGTACTCAAGGGCATCCGCGAAGATGAAAACGCCGTCCGCTCGCTAGGCAAGAACGTCTACGCCTACAAGATGCAGGCCCTGATCATCGGCGGTGTGCTCGGCGCACTGGCCGGGATGATCTTCACGCTCCCCCGCGGCGCAATCCAGCCAGCCAACTACGGCACCGAGCTGACGTTTTTCCTCTGGACTTGCCTGCTGTTGGGCGGTATGGCCACCGTCCTCGGGCCGGTCATCGGGGCCATGATGTTCTGGGTGGTACTCTCGCTCACCCAGGGCGTCCTGAGCGGGCTAATCGAGTCCGGAACCATCACATGGCTGACCACCATCCAGGCGGGCCAGCTCCGGTTCATCTTGGTCGGTGTTGCCCTCATGCTCCTGATGATCTTCCGGCCCCAAGGCGTCTTTGGAAATAAGAAGGAGCTGGCATTCGCATGAGTGAAAAGCATGAAGAGAACATCGACTACATGACGGACGCCCGCCCCATCGCGGTGGGCGGCAATGATCCAGGTTGCAAAAAGCGTGATCCCATCGTTGTGGCAGAAAACGTCACACGAAGTTTCGGCGGCATCAACGCTGTGGACGTCGAGTACCTCGAAATTCCGCGGCATAAGATCACTGCCCTGATCGGACCGAACGGGGCCGGTAAAACCACCTTGTTCAACCTCCTGACCGGTTTCGATAATCCCAATTCCGGCAAGTGGCAGTTTGAAGGCCAGAGCATAGCGGGGGTCTCCTCCTACAAAGTTGCCCGCATGGGCATGGTGAGGACCTTCCAGCTGACCAAGGTCATGGGCAAGCTCACCGTTATGGAAAACATGCGCCTTGGTGCCTCCGGCCAGCCCGGCGAACGCCTCTCCAAGGCCCTCTTCAAGGGACTTTGGGGAAGCCGGGAGAAGGAAATCACTGCGCAGGCCGATGTCCTGCTGGAAAAATTCAAACTGGACGCAAAAAAGGACGACTATGCGGCGTCCTTGTCGGGCGGCCAACGCAAGCTGCTCGAGATGGCACGCTCCCTCATGGTCCGGCCAAAGCTCGTCATGCTGGATGAGCCCATGGCCGGCGTGAATCCAGCGCTCACCCAGTCACTGCTGGACCACATCAAAAACCTCAAGTCCGAGGGCATGACCGTATTGTTCGTCGAACACGACATGAACATGGTGCGGCATATCGCCGACTGGGTGGTGGTCATGGCGGAAGGCAAGATCGTGGCCGAAGGGCCTCCTGGCGAAGTCATGAAGAACCCTGCCGTGATTGACGCCTACCTGGGCGCCCATCACGATGTGGATCTCGGTGACGCCGAGGGCATCAGGGAACTTGAAGCCGAACTTGAGGCAGACGAGGAATCGGTGGTCGGCACCGAAGACGCCGGCATTATTGCCCCGGAAATAGTGGTGTCGGGACTCGACAAGAAGGACGGAAAATGAGCGCAGCCAGCGCAGCGGCCCAGGTAGAAAGTCCGGCGCACCCCAACGACGCCGTCGTCTCGGTCCAGAACCTCGTGGCCGGATACCTCCCCGGCGTCAACATCCTCAACGGCTGCAGCATTGAGGCCCGCAAAGGAGAACTGATCGGCATCATTGGCCCCAATGGAGCGGGGAAGTCCACGCTGCTAAAGGCAATGTTCGGATTGGTAAAAGTCCATTCAGGGACCGTGGTGGTCCGTGGCAAGGACATCACCGGCCTCAAGGCTAACAAGCTGGTCAGCCAGGGCGTGGGTTTCGTCCCGCAGACGAACAACGTGTTCGCTGCGCTCACCATCGAAGAGAACCTGCAGATGGGGATGTTCCAGAGGCCGAAGGCTTTTGCCGAGCGGTTTGATTTCGTGACTGGCCTGTTCCCCGACCTTGGCAAACGGCGCGCGCAGCGCGCGGGTTCGTTGTCCGGCGGCGAACGCCAGATGGTGGCGATGGGCCGGGCTCTGATGATGGATCCCGCCGTACTGCTGCTTGATGAGCCCTCGGCAGGTCTCTCCCCCGTCAGGCAGGACGAGACCTTCCTCCGCGTGCACGAGATCAACAGGGCCGGCGTCTCGGTGATCATGGTGGAGCAAAACGCCCGGCGCTGCCTGCAGATCTGTGATCGCGGCTACGTTCTGGACCAGGGCAAGGACGCGTACACTGGCACCGGACGGGACCTGATGAAGGATCCGAAGGTCATCCAGCTCTATCTGGGTACGCTGGCCGACCAGGACTGATCAGCCCCAACCAACGTAGTCCCCCACAGAGAAGACCCCCACCCGGTGTGAACCGGATGGGGGTCTTCTCTGTCAGCGGAGGAGCAGGCTTACAGCTTGCCGAACTCTTCCTTGACGAGGGCGATCTTGTTGTCTTCCTTGTACTCGTAGACACCGATGGTCGCTTCCGAAGGATCGCCGCTGTCGGCAAAACTGACCGGACCGGACTGGCCGTCGTAGTCAATATTCTTGCCTTCGCGCAGCAGCGTCACGCAGCTGGCGAAGCTGAAGCACTTCTCACCATCCTTGGACACGGCCTGCAACTGCTTGGCGATGTCCACACCCTTGGTGCTCTTCGCCGCTTCTGCAGCGAGCGCGATCAGGTTGGCAGCGTCCCAGCTCTCACCGGCGTAGATGAAATCCTTCAGCGTAGGATCGACAGCCAGCAACGACTTCCTGAAGTCCTCACCGGCAGTCGTTCCGGGAATCGTGCCGTGCGCCTTGGCGAGCGTCCCTGCCTCGAAATCCTTGCTGTAGTCAACGGTGTTGCCATCAACCAGGAAGATCTGCTCGGCCTTGATGCCCTTGCCGGTCAGCAGCGGGATGATGCTCTTGCCCTGCACGAAGGAGATGACAGCGACGGCATCCGGCTTCGCGGCGATGACCTTGTCCACCTGGCTGCTGAATTGGGAATCGCCTTCGTTGAACAGCTCTTCGGCGACTACCTTGCCGCCAGCCTTCTCAAACGATTCCTTGAGCTTCTTGCTGAGGCCCGTCCCGTAGGAATCGTTCAGCACCAGCATGCCCAGTGTCTGAGCGCCACAAGAGGCCGCGTAGTTACCCAACACCGAACCCTGCAGGACATCGGACGGCGCGGTCCGCCAGTAGAGGCCCTTGTCGTCCCACGCGGTGAAGTCCACGGAGGTATTGGCAGGCGAGAACTGGACAACACCGGCGCCGGTGATCTGGTTGATCACAGTCTTGGAAACGCCAGAGGAGGCGGCACCGATGATGGCGCTGACACCCTGGCCCAGCAGGTTGGTCACGGACTGCGTGGCGACATCGGTGGTGGTGTCACCGGAATCGCGGTGGGTCACCTCGATGGGTTTGCCAAGGACGCCACCTGCAGCATTGATTTCATTCTTCGCGAGCTCAACGCCGGCAATCTCGGGCGGGCCGAGGTAGGCCAACGCCCCGGTGGTCGGCAGCAGTGTGCCGATCTTCAGGGGCGTGTCAGTGGTGGTTGAGGACGGCGGCACGGTCCCGGACGCGGGGATCACGGGTGCCTTGAGTCCTTCCGAAGGAGCAGGGCAGGAAAGGCCTGCGGGTTTCGTGGTCGTGGTCGTGGTCGCCGTCGGGGTGGAGGTACCACCACAGGCAGTAACCAGAAAGGCGACGCCGACGCTAAGCGCTGTGAGCTTGGCAAGACGGGGTGCCGCCGGGGAAAGTGAAATCATTGACAATCTCCTGGATCGAAAGGTGCGAACGGCCTTTGACGCGGATGATCAGGTGTTCCTGAGTTAACTTCAAGCTAATGCAAATCTGCGGAGGATATAAGTGACTGAGGTCACATCCTTATAACAGTCGTTGCATATGCGGAATCAACGGAGGCGATGCTTCCGAAATCGAGCGGGACGCATGGCAGGCCGCAGGAGGGAGCCGCGGGAGAAAATTTGTACCCCAGGTGGGACTCGAACCCACAACACGCGGATTTTAAGTCCGCTGCCTCTGCCAATTGGGCTACTGGGGCGCCCGGTCTATGGTATCCCGTCATTCACCCGCAAGGGGTCCGGCATACCGGAACGTCCCGTGAACCCCGCCGGGCCAGACTGCCAGCGGGAGCAGCTGGAAGTGGTCACCCCAGGCTTCGTCGGGCGGCAGGACGCCGAAGGACGTCGCCGGGACAAAGCCGAAGCGCGGGTAGTATTCAGTGCTGCCCAGCAACGCAATCCCGCCCTCCCCCGCTGCGTTGGCCCGGGCGATGGTGTCATTCATAAGCGCGCTGCCGATCCCATGGCGCTGAAGCCTGGGTGTCACACCGATGGGCCCGAGTCCCAGCAACCCGTAGTCGCCCACCCAGCCCCGTGTGCTGATCACATGGCCGACTATTTCGTCGTCCAGCACCGCCACCACGCTGAACCCTGGCAGGTAGTCCTCGCATTCGAAGAGCTGGCGGAGCACTTCTACCTCCTCGGGCTCCCCGTCCACGGGCAGGCCTGTGACCGGGGAGACCGCGAACGCATCCGCCGTCAACGCGAGGATCTTGTCCCTGTCCGCAGCCGTCTCGTTCCGGAGCAGCAGCTCAGGCCGCGGCAGGTGCTGGCTTGCGGCAGACAGCTCAGCGAGGGCTTCGACGGCGCGGGGTGCGTCCGCCACCGGCACCAGCAGGTGGTCATGGTGGAAGCCGGCCAGCACGTTGCAGCTGATCCTGGCATCGGTCAGGGCTTTCCCGACGGCGGCGGTCAGGCCAACAGCTTCCAGCGCAGAGTGCACCTCCAAGGTGACCCACGCGGCCACAAAGTCATAGTGCAGCCCCATGCTGTCTGCCCTTTCCCGAGGCAGGACCACTGTCAGGCCCTCGGCCTCACGCACAGCAGCTTCGATGCCGGGCTCGAGCGGCCTGCCATGCGGCCACAGGACGTAGACGTACTCCCCTTCCCGCAGTACCGGTTTCAGTGTTGCCAGCAGGGTCAAGAGGTTCTTTTCGCCAGTCATGGTGCCAGTCTAGAAGGGACACCCGGCGGGATACGCAAAACGGCGGCCATCCCCCTTAAAGGGACAGCCGCCGTCGGGCGTTACAAAAGCTGTGACAGGATGCCAGTGCTACTTGGCGTCCGCGGTGACCGGCTGCTTGGGGTCCACGCTGGTGGCCTGTGCCGAGCCCGGCTGTGCCGCTCCGGCGGATGCCTCCGGCGTGCTGGCCACAGGGGCAGGAGCAGCCGCTGCCGGCTTGGGAGCCGGTGTGGCAGCGGCCACGAAGGCACCGCGCGGGTTATCGAGGTCGATCAGCTGCGTGGTGTCGCGGCCCATAAAGAACGCGAGGATCCAACCCATGATGACGCGGACCTTGCGCTCCATGGTGGGCATGGCCATGCCGTGGTAGCCACGGTGTGCCAGCCAGGCGAGCGGGCCCTTGAGTCCGATGCGGCCCACGATGTTGATGTTGGCAACACCCTTCCACTCGCCGAAGCCGGCTACAGCCCCCAGGTTCTTGTGCTTGTAGTCCTTCAGCGGCTTGTCCCAGCGCGAAGCCCACAGGTTCTTGGCGAGGCGCTTGGCCTGGCGCAGTGCGTGCTGGGCGTTCGGGACGCAGGTGCCGTCCGGCAGGCCGCTGCCCGTGACGTCCGGCACGGCGGCGATGTCGCCGGCGGCCCAGGCGTTGTCGATGATGCCTTCGTCGCCGGCGATGCGGAGGTCCGGCAGAACGCGGACGCGGCCGCGCGGTTCCAACGGGAAGTCGGAGGAGCGGATCATCGGGTTTGCCTGCACGCCGGCAGTCCAGACGAGCGTGTCGGCTTCGAATTCCTGGGCCAGGGACTTGTCCGGGAGGTTGATGAGCTTCAGGGAGCCCTCAGCGCTGTCCAGCGAGGTGTTCAGCAGGACCTCGATGCCACGGCTGCGGAGGTGCTCCACAACCCATTCGGCCTGCGGTGCCGTGACCTCGGGCATGATGCGGCCCATGGCTTCAACCAGGACGAAGCGTACTTCTTCCTGACGGATGCGGGGGTTGTTCTTGACCGCGGCGCGGGCCAGGTCTTCCATTTCAGCGATGCACTCGATACCGGCGAAGCCGCCACCGACAACCACAAAGGTCAGTGCCTTGGCTCGGGCAGCGGGGTCCGCGATGGTGGACGCGGCTTCGAGGCGCTCCAGCACCTTGTTACGAAGGGCCACAGCCTCTTCGATGGTCTTCAGGCCGATGCCCTTGTCCGCCAGACCCTTGATGGGGAATGTGCGGGTGATGGCGCCTGCGGCCACCACGATGTCGAAGTAGGGGATCTCGATGTGCTCTCCGCCGTCCGCGGGCGCCACGACAGCGGTGCGGTTGGCGTGGTCGATCGAGGTGACGCTGCCCTGGATGAGTTCAGTCTGCTTCAGGTGCTGGCGGTGCGAGACCACTGCGTGGCGGGCCTCGATGTTGCCGCCGGCCACTTCGGGCAGGAAGGGCTGGTAAGTCATGTAGGGCAGTGGATCCACGAGGGTGACGATGCCACCGGCATTCGCGATCTTCTTCTGCAGTTTGAGTGCTACGTACAGGCCGACGTACCCGCCGCCGACGACGAGTACCCTGGGACGGTCCTGGAGCTCTGGGGTGGTTGCCATGATTTAAGGATACAACAGTTTGTGAAAATCTTCACTAACTCCGTTTGCCGCCTGAATCAACGGTTTGGAACGCGCCGGTATCGGGTTCCTCGCGCGCCGTTCCTGGGTTGCGGGCCGCCCGGCGCAACTGGAAGACAGCTGCCGCGATGATCACTACAAAGAGGGCCACTGAGCCGATCACGACGGCGGCGCCAACGGCACTGTCACGCTGTGAGGGCGCCTCCGCCGCGGGCACGGTGGGCTCGGGCAGCGTGGGAACGGCACTTGCCACTTCGTCGGTGGGCACCGGTGCCGGCGCACCAAGGTTGCCGCGGCGGTGCACCCGGATCCAGTCCGAGATGGAGCCGAGCGGGTTGACGGCGGCTTCCGGGACGGAGTCCTTCAGGGCAGCCTCGGCGTTCAGCACGCCAAAGCCGTACAGCGGGTCTTTTCCGGCAGGACCGGCGTCCTTGGCCGTGCTGACGATCCTATTGATGACCTGCTTGGCGCTCATCTCCGGCCACTTGGAACGGATGAGTGCGGCCACACCGGCAACGATCGGGGCAGCTCCGGACGTTCCCGCCCATTCTGCGTAGCCGCCGCCGGGCAGTCCGCCCAACAGGTTTTCAGCCGGGGCCGCCACGCCGATGCTGATCCCCTGGGAGGACGAGTCGACGCTCGCTGTGCCCTTGCGGTCCAGGCCGGCGACAGTGAGGACGCCAGGGATGGTGGCTGGCGCGCCGACCTGGAGGTTGCCGCCCACCCGGTTTCCGGCGGCGGCCACGATCACCACATCCTTCTGTTCGGCATAGAGGAAGGCGGCATCCCAGCTCTGGGGCCACTGCGGTGTGGCGCTGCCCAGCGAAATGTTGATGACTTTGGCCCCGTTGTCCACGGCCCAGCGGACGGCTTCCGGGATCTGGTCCTGGTCGCTCTTGCCTGCGGGGTTGGCCGATCCGAGCCACGTTGACACGGACAGGATCTCAGCTTCAGGAGCCACGCCAATCATGCCGTCCGGTCCGCTGGCAGCAGCCGGGCCGGGACTGGGCGAGGCGGTGGCGCCGGCCGGCTGGTGTCCGCGACCGGCCAGTATGGTGGCTACTAGGGTCCCGTGTTCCGGCTTGACCCCCAGGCTTTTCTGCCCGTTGGGGCTGCCGGCCCCGGACGCGTCGAAGCCTCCGGCGACGGCACCCTTCAGGTCAGGATGCTGGGCATCCACGCCGCTGTCGATCACCGCGACCTTGACACCGGCGCCCTTGGAAACCTCCCAGGCTTTCGTAATTCCGGATTCGCCAAGCCAGTACTGTTTGTCCCGTTCAGCGTCGGCCCACGCCGCGGGCGCCAGGGTCAGTCCGGCGGCCAGGCTGACGCCTGCAAGGGTCATCGCCAGGAGAGCTGACGCGGCCCGGCGGAACCGTGCGGTTGCTCTGGTCATGTGGGTTCCCATGCTTGGTTGGCTGATGGCCTGGTTAGTGGAGGCACAGGGCAATTCCGTCAAGAATATCGTGTTCGCTGGCCGTAGCCGTCACGATCCGGCCCGCGGTGAGTTCATTCAGCCGCTCGAGGATGCGCCGCCACACCAGTCCGCCGGCGCCCATAACGTCGACGCGGCCGGGGTGCATGTACGCCAGTTCGGCACGTTCTCCCCTGGTCATGTGGAGGAGGTCGGTGGCGGCTTCGGTGATGGTGCCGATGGGCAACTCCGTCCCGTGGATCGCCGCCGGTGAATACTCCGGAAGCCGCAGGGCATGGGCGGTGATGGTGGTGATCGAGCCGGCCACCCCGACGACGGCGGTGGTGCGTTCCAGGGGAACGTCCAGTCCCGCCAGGGTGATGGCGGCGTCGACGTCGGCTTCCGCGGCGGCGATTTGCTCCGGCGTGGGCGGATCGTCCTGTAGGTGCCGTTCGGTCAGTCGGACGCAGCCAACGTTCACGGACTTGGCGGCCGTGACACCGCCGGTGGTACCGAGGACGAACTCCGTGCTGCCGCCGCCGAGGTCAACTACCAGCACCTGCTCCCCGGCAAGGATGGGCAGGACGCTGCTGGCCCCGGCGAAGGACAGGGCGGCTTCTTCATCGCCCGAGATGACCTCAGGCTCAACGCCCAGCAGTTCCCGGATCCCGTCCACAAAGACCTGGCGGTTGCGCGCGTCCCGGCTGGCCGACGTTGCCACAAACCGGATGGACTCCGCGCCGTGCTTGCGGATCATTGCCGCGTAATCCGCTGTGGCCGCGAAGGTGCGCTCCAGCGCCTCAGGGGCAAGTTCGCCCGTTGCATCCACGCCCTCGCCCAGCCGGACAACCCGCATTTCCCGGACCACGTCGGTGAGCTTCGCTGTCCCGTTGCTGCGGTCGATATCGGCAATGAGCAGGCGCAGCGAGTTCGTGCCGCAGTCGATGGCGGCGACGCGGGTCATACCCCTGCTCCATCAGTGCCTGCGGTCTTGCGGACCGGAGCGGGCCGGCCCACGATCCCCGGCAGGCCCTGGGGTCCGTGGCGGCTGAGATCCTTCGACGGGGCCTCCCCCGCGGTGTCCCAGGCGCCGTCGCAATAACAACGGTCCGCGGTCCACCATTCGCTGATCCCGGCAATGGCCTCATCCCCCAGCGGATTCACACCGGGCCCGGCCGCGAGGGAGTGGCCCACCAGGACGTGGAGGCATTTGACCCGGGTGGGCATGCCGCCGGCCGAGACGCCGTCAATCTCCGGGACAGCGCCGATGCCGGAACGCTCGCCGATGGCCGCGCGGGCCCCGAGATAGTCCTCATGCGCCGCACGGTAGGCGGCCGCGAGCGGCTCATCGGCGCTCAGGCGTTCATTCATGTCGTTCATGAGCCCGGCAGCTTCCAGCCGGGAAACGGCGGAGGTGATCACGGGGTGCGTCAGATAGAACGTGGTGGGAAACGGTGTCCCGTTGCTCAGCCGCGGCGCCGTGGCGGCGACGAGGGGGTTGCCACAGACGCAGCGCGCCGGGATTTCCACCACATCGCGCACTGGCCTTCCCAACTGCCTGCTAAGTACTTCAAGATCGTGTGCTGATGGCTGGCGGGACTTCTCCGGCGCAGTCGCCGTGTTTTTTTCCACTGGCGCGGGCCATCCTTCCTCTAGCTGTTCAGTCTGTGGCCGCACGCCTGATGGACTCCCACAGGGAATCCACCCACGGCAGATCGGCGGGGTCTTGTGCTGCTGTGGCGGTCAGGCTACTGCTCGTTCCGGCCGGCAGTTCGCTGCCGAAGACCCAGTAGCCGGATTCACCCGGCATAACCATGTTAATGCGGTCCCGGGCCTGCTGTTTCACGTAGTTCGGATCCTGCCAACGCGAGATCTGCTGCCGCAGGCCGTCCTGCTCGGCCTGGCGGGCGGCAATATCGGCGCTAAGGGCAGCGAGTTCGGCGCGTTTGTCGAAGAAAATCTTCACGGTGGGTGCCAGCATGATGGTGATGGCAATCATGACCACGGCGAGTGCCAGCATGCGGCCGGAGAAGGCCTTGGCGGGCACCGGCTGGGTTTCATCGTGCGTGGTGTCAGGCTTCGGCGTCTTGCCCGCGGCCTGAACGCTGTGTCCGCTCCCCTGCCGTTTGGTGGCCGGGAGCCTGGTGTCCGATGCGGACGTTCCGGCGCTGGATGCCGGGCCGGTTGTGCCTTTGGTCCCGCCCTTTGCGCTGCCGGCCGTACCGCCAAAATCGGCGCGGATGACGCCGGCGTCTTTCGTGGCTGGGTCCGTGGTGGCCTGATGCCTCGAAGCGGCCTTGGGAACTTTGGGACGGCGGGTAGCCATGACACTCCTGAAACGTGCGGCCTGCCTCTGGCCGCAACTCTGCGCTTGATGCCGGCCCAATCAATGCCGACTAAAACAAAAACCGGTGGCTATGGTCTTTCAACCATAGCCACCGGTCAGAGGTTTACGCGGCTACTAGCCCTTGAAACGCGGGAAAGCGCTGCGGCCGGCATAGCGTGCGGCGTCGTCGAGTTCTTCTTCGATGCGCAGGAGCTGGTTGTACTTGGCAACGCGCTCGGAGCGTGCCGGGGCACCGGTCTTGATCTGGCCGGCGTTGGTGGCCACCGAGATGTCGGCGATGGTGGTGTCCTCGGTCTCGCCGGAGCGGTGCGAGGTGATGGTGGTGAAACCGGCGCGCTGGGCCAGGCTGACGGCGTCCAGCGTTTCGGTCAGTGAACCGATCTGGTTGACCTTGACCAGCAGCGAGTTGGCGGTCTTGGTGTCGATGCCGCGCTGCAGGATGGCCGGGTTGGTGACGAAGAGGTCATCGCCCACGAGCTGGACCTTGTCACCGATGCTGTCGGTGAGGGTCTTCCAGCCGTCCCAGTCGTTCTCATCCAGGGGATCCTCGATGGAAACCAGCGGGTAGTCGGCCACCAGCTCGGCGTAGTAGGCGCTCATCTCGGTGGCGGACAGTGCCTTGCCTTCGAACTGGTAGGCGCCGTCCTTGAAGAACTCGGAGGAGGCGACGTCCAGCGCCAAGGCGATGTCCTTGCCCGGGGTGTAGCCGGCGTTCGTGATGGCTTCCTGGATCAGATCCAGCGCAGCACGGTTGGACGGCAGGTTCGGCGCGAAGCCACCTTCGTCGCCCAGGCCGGTGGACAGGCCCTTGGCCTGCAGGACGGACTTGAGGTTGTGGTAGACCTCGACGCCCCAGCGGAGGCCCTCGGAGAAGGTCTCGGCGCCGATCGGAACGATCATGAATTCCTGGATGTCCACGTCGGAGTCGGCGTGGGAGCCACCGTTGAGGATGTTCATCAGCGGAACCGGCAGGACGTGGGCGTTGGGGCCGCCCAGGTACTTGTACAGCGGCAGGTCTGCTGAGGCGGCAGCCGCGTTGGCAACGGCCAGGGAAACGCCCAGGATGGCGTTGGCGCCGAGCTTGGCCTTGTTGGGGGTGCCGTCCAGGTCAATCATGGCCTGGTCGACGCTGCGCTGGTCGGTGGCGTCGAAGCCGGTCAGTGCCGGAGCGATCTGGTCGATGACAGCGTCAACGGCCTTCTGGACACCCTTGCCGAGGTAACGTCCCTTGTCTCCGTCACGGAGCTCTACAGCCTCATGCTCACCGGTGGAGGCACCTGAGGGTACTGCCGCGCGGCCGATCTGGCCATCGGAGAGCAGTACTTCAACTTCTACGGTCGGGTTTCCGCGGGAATCGAGGATTTCGCGGGCGTGGATGGCATCGATAAGCGCCATGGATGTGCTCCTTATGGGCGATTTTGGGGAACGAACAGCGGGAAAAAGCGTTAAATCTCGGACGTCCTCGTCAGGACCAAGCGTAGTCGAGAGTGGTGCAGGTTACGGAACCCTATCCATCACCCGGACGTCATGATGGCGACGCGAACTGGCGCCGGATGGCGCCCCGAAGGGCCCGTTCGGCGTCGAATCCCTTGGCACGTGCAGAGCCGACGACGGCGAGCAGCAGGTCGCCGAGCTCCTCCTCCGACGTTGCGGTTTCGACTGCCTCCGGTGATCGAGCCTGGGCCCACGACCGCAGGGTTCCCTGACCGAGCTTGCGAGGATAGGGAGCGGTTGGGGTGCGAGATCCGGCGCGCTCCGCGCGGTCAAGGAACTTCTGCGCCTTCGCCAGGGCCGGCAGGGCGTCCGGGATCCCTTCAAAGGGCCCCGTTCGCTCCGGACGTTCCGCAGTCTTCACGGCGTCCCACTTCCGGACAATCTCCGCCACCGAGGCAGGGAAGCTGTCCTGCAGCGTGCCGTCGGGCCGGAAGACGTGCGGATTGCGGCGGACCATTTTGGCACTAAGGCCGCGCGCCACGTCGTTGAACGTGAACGTGCCGCGCTCCTCGGCGAGCCGGGCGTGCAGCACCACCTGAAGCAGCACATCGCCCAGTTCGCCCCGGAGCTCGGCGTCATCCGCGCCGGTCTCAATGGTCTCGGCAACCTCGAAGGCCTCCTCCAGGAGGTACTCCACCAGCGAGGCGTGGGTGAGGGCGCCCATCCACGGGCAGTGATCGCGCAGCTGGGCTACGACAGCGACCAGCCGATCGATGGGAGCCTGCTCAGCCAAGGTTGTCGTAGGCGTCGTTGATGTACTCCACCAACGCTTCCTTCTCTTCAAGCGGCAGGAAGGATGCCTCGGCAGCGTTGAGCGTCAACTCCAGCAGATCGTCGAGGTCGTAGTCGAAGGTTTCCACGAGAAGCTCGAACTCGTCCGTCAGGGTGACGCCGCTCATCAGCCGGTTGTCGGTGTTGATGGTGACGTTGAAGCCCAGCTGGTACAGCATGTCCAGCGGGTGGCTCTCGATGCCTTCGCCGAAACCGGCGATCGCTCCGGTCTGGAGGTTGGACGACGGGCAAATCTCCAGGGCGATGCCGCGGTCGCGGATCCAGCTGGACAGGTCGCCCAGGGTGACCAGGCCGATGCTGTCCTCGTCGCTCACCGTGCTGTCGTCGTCTTCGTCGTCGAACTCCACCATGATGTCCTCGGCGATCCGGACGCCGTGGCCCAGGCGCAGCGCCCGGCCGTCAACGAGGGCGGACTGGATGCTTTCGAGTCCGGCGGCCTCGCCGGCGTGCACCGTCGCGGGGAAGTTGTGCTGGGCGAGGTAGGTGAAGGCGTCCTTGAACCGGGACGGGAGGAAGCCGTCTTCAGCTCCGGCGATGTCAAAGCCCACAGCGCCCTTGTTGCGGTGGCGGACAGCCAGTTCGGCGATTTCCTGGCCACGGTCTGCGTGGCGCATGGCGGTGATCAGCTGACCCACCTGGATTTCGCGGCCGCTTGCGGTCACGGCGTCCACGCCGGCTTCGAGGCCTTCCTGGACGGCTTCAACAACCTCGTCCAGGGACAGGCCCTTCTGGAGGTGCTGCTCCGGTGCCCAGCGCACTTCGCCGTACACCACGCCGTCGTCAGCGAGGTCCTCGACGAATTCCTGGGCGACGCGGATGAGGCCTTCCTTGGTCTGCATCACGGCGACTGTGTGGTCGAACGTCTCCAGGTAGCGGACCAGCGAGCCGGAGTCGGCGGATTCGCGGAACCACTCGCCCAGGGCAACCGGGTCGGTAGAGGGCAGAGTGTGGCCAACGGCCTCGGCCAGTTCGATGATGGTGGCTGGACGGAGACCACCGTCCAGGTGGTCGTGGAGCGAAACCTTAGGCAGGCTCTTCAGGTCGAAATCGATAGCAGGGGCAGCGTCAACAATAGGCTCAGTCACCTTCCAACCTTAGGGTCGGCAGGCGGCTTATGCCAGCCGCTACTTTCCGCGCTGCTCCGCCTCAGCCGGGGAGGACCCCAACAGCGGCGAAGCCGTGGTGTGCGCGGGCAGGGAACCTTCCGGGCCGCCGTCGAGCCATTCATCCACGGTTTCGGCGTCGTTGCGGGCCAGGTGCTTGTGCCACCAGCGCAGGAGGTGGTCGATCAGGATGCCCAGCACGATGGCGAACACCACCGCAATGCCTGCGCTGAGGAGCGGGTTGTCGTGGAGCCAGGGGAAGGAACTGGCCAGGATCCCGATGCCGATGGAGTACCCCACCCAGGTGATGCAGGCGAAGGCGTCCAGCAGGAAGAACCGGCGGTGCGCAAAGCCGGTACTGCCGGCCACATAGTTGACCGCCACCCGGCCCCAGGGAATGTAGCGCGCGGTGAAAATCAGGACGGCGCCGCGTTTTTCGAGTTCATACCGTGCCCAGCCAAAGGCCTTCTGCACTTTGGGCCGGCGCATCCACTTCCAGCGGTCAAGGCCGATCCTGCGGCCGAGCATAAAGGCCATGTTGTCACCGGCGATGGCACCGATCAGTGCTGTCGCGCCCAGGATCCAGAGGTTTGGTTCACCGCTGTGCCGGGAAAACGCGGCCAGCGCCACAATCAGCGTCTCGCTGGGAACCACCATGGCGAAGCCGTCAATGAAGAAGAACACAAGAAGGACCGGGTAGATCCACCATTGGCCCGCTGCATGGAGCACGGCCTCATTAATAAACTCCACGCGTGTCTTGCTCCTAGACGAAATGATGCAGCCGGAAGTGACGTAAATCGCTCTTCAGTGTCCCATGCCCTGGACCTCGCCCGCTACGCTCGGACGCCGCAACCCTAGGCTTCCGGATCCTTCAGCCGCTCCACCACAGGAACCTTTCCCCGGATGCGGTTAATGATCAGATCCACCGCGATTCCAAGGCCCACGGCGCAGACGATGGCGATGGTCGCGCCGAGCAGATGGTTGTTTTCAAACCACTGGCCGAAGAACAGCCCGATACCCACGGAGTAGGAGGCCCAGAGTGTGGCAGAGAGGACCGTCAGGCCAACGAAACGCAGGTGCGGATAGTGGGTCACGCCTGCGGTGAGGTTGACGGCAACCCTGCCGATAGGAATGAACCGCGCCACTAGGATGAGCGACGCCGGCCGTTTCCTGAGCTCGTCTCCTGCCCAGCGGAACGCACCTTGCATACGCGGTCCGCGCATCCAGTGCCAGCGCCGGGTACCCACCCGGCGCCCGATGAGGTAGGCGATGTTGTCGCCTGAGAAAGCGCCCAAGCCCGCAACGGCCATCAGCAGCCAGGGATTGGGGACGTCCGCGGTGGCGGCCACTGCGGCCAGGCCCACCACCACGGATTCGCTGGGGATAGGCGGGAAAAACCCGTCAATCAGGCAGCAGGCCAGCACAAGGAGGAGCACCCACGGCTGCCCGGCGGCAGCGAGGATGAATTCATTGATGGCCTGCATGGTCCCTATGCTATTCGGTCGATGATGAGCTGTTGCGCCGGGCGTGCCCCTTCCGGGGCGATCGTGACGGCGTGTTCAAGGGCTTCCTTGGCCCGCGCGAACTTCTCCGGCGTGTCCGTGAGCAGCGTCATGAGCGGCTCACCGGCACGGACCATGGCACCGGGCTTTGCGTGCATGCGGATCCCGGCACCGGCCTGGACGGCGTCTTCCTTACGGGCCCGACCCGCCCCGAGGCGCCACGCCGCAACGCCGACTGCCAAGGCATCGAGCCCAACCAGGACACCGTCGGCCGGGGCATAAATAACCTCGGATTCCTTGGCGACCGGCAGCTTGGCGCGCGGATCTCCGCCCTGCGCTTCGATCATCCGGTTCCAGACGTCCATGGCGCGGCCATCCTTCAAGGCGGCGCGCGGATCGGCGTCGTGGACGCCCGCGCAGGCCAGCATCTCTTCGGCCAGCCGGACGGTGAGTTCGACGACGTCCTCCGGGCCGCCGCCAGCCAGGACCTCCACGGATTCCTCCACTTCGATCGCGTTGCCCGCGGTGAGGCCGAGCGGGGTGCTCATGTTGGTCAGCAGCGCCACGGTGTTCACGCCCGCGTCCTTGCCGAGGGCCACCATGGTTTCGGCCAGTTCGCGTGCCCGGGCCTCGTCCTTCATAAAGGCTCCGCTGCCCACCTTGACGTCCAGGACCAGGGACCCTGTGCCTTCAGCGATCTTCTTACTCATGATCGAGGACGCGATCAGCGGGATCGCCTCCACCGTGCCGGTAACATCTCGAAGTGCGTAGAGCTTCTTGTCCGCCGGCGCCAGCCCCGCCCCTGCAGCGCAGATCACGGCGCCGATGTCCTGAAGCTGCGCCATCATTTCGTCGTTGCTCAGGGCCGCCCGCCAGCCGGGGATCGATTCCAGCTTGTCCAGGGTGCCGCCGGTGTGGCCAAGGCCGCGGCCGGACAGCTGCGGCACGGCCACGCCGAACACTGCCACCAAGGGTGCGAGCGGCAGCGTGATCTTATCTCCCACTCCCCCGGTGGAATGCTTGTCGCTGGTAGCCTTCACGCCGCCGTCGGGCCGCCGGAGGCCGCTGAAGTCCATCCGTTCCCCCGAGGCGATCATCGCGGCCGTCCAGCGCGAAATTTCGACGCGGTCCATGCCGTTGAGCAGAATGGCCATGTTCAACGCGGCCATCTGTTCGTCCGCGATGACCCCGCGGGTATAGGCGTCAATGGTCCAGTCGATCTGCTCAGGGCTGAGGACGCCCCGGTCCCGCTTGGTGCGGATGATGTCGACGGCGTCGAATGCCTCAGTTGCCTGTGTCACCTTTGGTCCTCCAGGTTTTGGGGACCAAATGCGTCGGGCAGCACCTGGTCCATGGTTTTGATGCCTTGGGTGGTCATAAGCTCCATGTCCGGCGCGCGGAATTCATAGAGAAGCTGTCGACAGCGGCCACACGGCATCAGCACGTTTCCGGCGGAGTCCACACAGTAAAAGGCGCGCAGCAACCCACCGCCGGTCATGTGCAGGTTTCCCACCAGTGCGCATTCAGCGCACAGGGTGAGCCCGTAGCTGGCGTTCTCCACGTTGCAGCCGCTGACCAGCCGCCCGTCCTCCGTGAAGGCCGCGGCCCCCACCGGGAACTTCGAATACGGGACGTAGGCCTTTTTCATGGCATCTACGGCCGCGGCTTCGAGGGCCCGCCAATCGACGCCGGCCGAGCCGGATCCGGTGGTTGAGCCCGGCAAAACCCGGTCCTGTTCCATGGCCGTCATCCCTTGACGTAAGGGATGCCGCTGGCGGCCGGTGGCCTGGACCGGCCCACCAGCCCGGCCACGGCCAGCACGGTGACCAGGTAGGGCAGCATGGCCATGAACTGGCTCGGCACCGGGGTTCCGATGATGGTCACGATGCTCTGCAGGTTGTCTGCGAAGCCGAACAGCAGAGCAGCGAAGAATGCCCCGATAGGATTCCAGCGTCCGAAGATCAGCGCGGCAAGTGCGATAAAGCCTCGTCCGCCGGAGATCTCCTTCGTGAAACTGTCGATGGCCACCAAGGTGAAGAACGATCCGCCGATGCCGGCGATGGCACCGCCCAGCGTCACGTTCCAAAAGCGCGTGGCGTTGACCTTAATGCCCATCGTGTCGGCGGCCTGCGGGTGTTCGCCCACAGCGCGGACCCGCAGGCCCCACTTGGTCTTGAACAGTCCAACCCAGACAACGATGACGGCAACGTACATCAGGTAGCCCACCACCGACTGCTTGAACAGGATAGGGCCGAGGATCGGGATTCCGGACAGGATAGGAATCTCCACGATGTCCAGGCCGGGCGGTGAGTTGAACTTGGCTTTGTCCGCCTGCATAACGGTACTGAACAGGAAGCCCGTGACGCCGGAAACCAGGACGTTGAGCACCACGCCGACAATGATCTGGTTGACCAGGTACTTGATGCTGAACACCGCGAGCACCATGGACACCGCCGCGCCGGCCACAGCGGCCGCGAGCAGGCCCACAAAGGGGTTCTGCGTAATGCTGGCCACGATTGCCGCGGTGAAGGCACCGCCCAGGAGCTGTCCTTCGATGGCGATGTTGACTACCCCGACCCGCTCGCACAGCACGCCGGACAAGGAGCCGAACACCAGCGGGACGGCCAGGGTGACCGAACCGGCGATGAGTCCGGCCAGCGAAATGCTGGGCGTGCGGGCACCTCCCACCACCCAGATGAGGAAGGCTGCCACAAACAGCACAGTAAAGGTGATGGTCAGCCAGGCCGGGGCCGGCCGGGCCTTGGTCTTCAAATAGACCGCATAGGCCGCCAGTCCAAGCATGAAGACCGAGAGGACGATGCCGCCCGGCATCGCAGGAACTTCAAGCGCGGGCAGTTGGAAAAAATCTCCGCCGGTGGAAATTCCGAACCTTGCGGTCTGCGCTGATCCCATCAGGCCAAAGAAAATAAATGCGACGAGTCCCAGTGCCGATAGGAGGACTGGGGTTTTCCAGAGCACCGGTTTGCCCGACGTTGCTTGGGCAACATCGGCCTCGGGCGCTGTTCCGGGCGTTCCGCGTCCCGGCAGGGGCGATGTTGCTGTTGCGCTCATGCTGCGCCTCCGGTGGTTGCTGCCTGGTGGGATTTTCCGGCCTTGGCCGGCTTCTTGCGGCGGGGGTTCAACCCGAAGACTGCCCGCACCAGCGGAGGTGCCGCAATAAAGAGGACAATCAGCGACTGGACCACCAGGACAATGTCGATGGGGGTTCCGGTCTGGATTTGCATCTGCACGGCACCGGCGCGGAAGGCGCCGAACAGCAGGCCGGCAGCGAAGGTGCCCCACGGCGTCGAACGTCCCAGCAGGGCCACCGTGATGGCGTCAAACCCGTACGTTGCCGCGACCCCATCCGTAAGGACCTTTTCCGTGCCCGCCACCTGGGCAACGCCCGACATTCCGGCGAGTGCGCCTGCTATTGCCATGACCAGGATGGTGGACCGCGAGACGTTGATTCCCGCGGTCAGCGCGGCCTTCGGGTTGGCCCCGACGGCCCGGAATTCAAAGCCGACGGTGGAGCGGTTCAGCAGCCACCACACCAGGACGGTGGCCGCTATGGCCAGGACAAAGCCAAGGTGCAGGCGGTACTGGGAGCCGAAAATCTGGGGGTAGATCGCGGTGGGATCCAGGATGGGCGAGATCGGGTTGGACTCCCCCGGGCGTTGGAATGCCGGCGTGTTCAGCAGGTACCGTAGGAAATAGAGCGCGATGTAGTTGAACATGATGGTCAGGATGACTTCGTGGGCACCTGTCCGGGCTTTGAGAAGGCCAACCAGGCCGCCCCAGAGGGCACCGCCTACGATGCCTGCAACCAGCACCAGCAGCAGGTGCAGGCCCAGGGGAAGGTGCAGGGCAAAACCGACCCAGGCCGCCAGGATGCCGGCCATGATGATCTGCCCTTGGGCACCAATGTTGAACAGGCCCGCCCGGAACGCGAGGGCGACGCCCAGGCCGGCCGTGATGAGCGGCGTGGCGATGGTGAGAGTCTCCATCAGCGGCGCGAACTGGACGGCCAGGCTGGAACCTCTGGGGTTGAAGACGGATCCCTGGAACAACGCCACATAGGACCGGGTGGCAGCATCCCAGACGGCAGAGAGAAAATCGGTGGGCCGGGCGAAAAGGTATGCCGAGGTGGCGCTGACGCGCTCGTCCGTGGCTGCAATCAGCAGCCCGCCGATCACGAGTGCCAGTAGCACGGCCAGGAGTGAGACCATGCCGCTGCCGGTGAAAATCTTCCGGACCAGCGTGTCCGGCCCGCCGGGCAGCTTTCCGCTTTGGGCGCTGGCGGGTACGGCTGAAGGGCGGATGGCACCACCGGCCGTGTCCACGGCCACCACTGCGGCGGTTTCTTCCGCCGCCGTGCTGGGCTCGTGCGGTTTCGCATGCTGGTCCGCATGCTTAGGGAGACGCTCTTCAGGCATGATCGCCTCCTTCGGCGCTGGCGGTTCCGCGGCTTTCTGCGGCGGTGGAGTCAGTCTTGTCGGCGGCTGACGTGTCAGGGCCGGTCTTGTATGCGCTCGTCTTGTCTGCGCTGGCAGCATCTTCCGGTGAGATGCCGGCCATCATCAGGCCCAGGACGTCGCGTCCGGTTCCTGCGGGAACGATTCCTACCAGCTTGCCCTTGTAGAGCACGGCGATGCGGTCGGCCAGTTCCATGACCTCATCCAGTTCGGTGGAGATGATCATGACGGGCGTGCCCTGGTCCCGTTCCGCGACGATCCGCTTGTGCAGGAACTCAATGGACCCCACATCCACGCCGCGGGTGGGCTGCGACGCGATGAAGAGGCGCAGCGGCCGGGACAGCTCCCGTGCCATGACCACCTTCTGCTGGTTGCCTCCCGACAGGGTGCCGGCGGCCAGCAGGCCCGACGTCGTCCGCACGTCGAACTCATCGATCCGCGATTTCGCGTTCTCCAGGACCTTTGCCGGGCTCATACTGATGCCCTTGGCAAACGGCGGCTGATCGTAACGGTCAAGGATCAGGTTTTCGGCGATCGAGAACGTGCCGATGAGGCCATCAACAGACCGGTCTTCCGGGACGAAGCCGACGCCGGCGTTAAGGACGTCCTTCACGCTGCGGCCCACGAGCTCCACGTTGTCCAGGAGAATGGAGCCCTGCACGCGCTCCTGCAGACCAAGGATGGCTTCGGTCAGTTCAGTCTGGCCATTGCCTTGGACTCCCGCGACGGCCAGGATCTCTCCGCGCGCAATGTCGAAGCTGATGCCGTCCACGGTGTGCTGCCCGTTCGGAGCAATGACTGTGAGGTCCTTGACCTGGAAAGTCTTCTCCTTGGGGCTGGCGGAGGCTTTGTCGAGCGTGAGGCTGACGGCGCGGCCCACCATCATGGAGGCCAGCTCCGCGGTGGAGTCGCCGGGATCGGCGGAGCCCACAACTTTGCCGCGCCGGATCACGGTGATGGTGTCCGAGACAGCTTTCACTTCACGCAGCTTGTGCGAGATGAAGACAATCGAGGTGCCGTTGGACTTGAGCTGGCGCATGATGTCCAGCAGTTCGTCCGTTTCCTGGGGCGTCAGCACTGCCGTGGGCTCATCCAGGATCAGTACCCTGGCGTCGCGGACCAATGCTTTGATGATTTCCACGCGCTGCTGGACACCCACGGGGAGGTCCTCCACCAGGGCGTCGGCATCGACGTCGAACCCGTAGCGGTCAGAAATCTGTTTGATCTTGCGCCTGGTATCTTCCAGGTTGAGGAAGCCGCCGGCCTTGGTGGTCTCGGCTCCAAGGGCCACGTTCTCGGCAACGGTGAACACAGGAACCAGCATGAAGTGCTGGTGCACCATGCCGATCCCGGCCGCCATGGCGTCGCCGGGCCCGCGGAAGGAAACCGGTTTGTCGTCGATGAGGATCTCGCCCTCAGAGGGCTCGTAGAGCCCATACAGCACATTCATCAGGGTGGACTTGCCGGCCCCGTTCTCGCCCAGCAGACAGTGGATCTGTCCGGGTTCAACCACCACGTCAATGTGATCGTTGGCGAGCAGGGAGCCGAAGCGTTTGGTGATCCCTTTGAGTTCAAGTTTCAAAACTCTGACCAATCTCGAAGCGTCCGTACATGAACCGGACGGGATATGAGGCTGCAGCACCAGCCTAGTGCCTGCGGCCCCGGGTGGGCGGTAGCGCAGAGGCATGCATTGCAACGCAAAGCGCCACCTCCCGGGCAGTCGATGACCATCCGGGGGTGGCGCTGAGCGAGGATGACTATGCCTTGGGACTTGCCGCTGACTCGACCTTCAGCTTGCCGTCGACGATGTCCTTCTTGAGCTGGTCCAGCTCGGACTTCAGATCGGCAGAAACCTGGGAATCGAAGCTGTGGAACGGTGCCAGCTGCACGCCCTCGTTCGACAGCGTGCCAACGTAGGGTGTGTTGGTGAACTTGCCTTCTTTGTCTTCCTTCACCACGCTCTCAACGGCCTCGCCCATGAGCTTCATGACCGAGGACAGCATGATGTCCTTGTATTCCGGTGCAGTCAGGAAGCCGTCGGAGTCAACCCAGATCATCTTGACGTCCTTGCCGGCCGCCTTTGCTTCGTTCAGGGCTGCGCCGGCACCCTTGCCCACCGGACCAGCGACTGGCATCACGATGTCCGCACCCTGGTCCAGGAAGTTCTGGGTGAGCTGCTTGCCGACGTCCTGCTTTTCGAAGTCACCGGTAAAGGAGCCGTCCTGTGCGGCCTTGTCCCAGCCAAGGACCTTGACGCTGGTGCCCTTCTTCTCGTTGTAGTGCTTCACGCCGTCGGCGTAGCCGTCCATGAAGATGGTGACCGTGGGGATCTTGATGCCGCCGAAGGTGGCCACGGTTCCGGTCTTGGTGGTGCCTGCAGCGAGGTAACCGGCCAGGAAGGCAGCCTGGGCGGTGTCGTAGATGATGGGCTTGACGTTGCTGATGGGCGGGTCGTAGCCGAAGTCGACGATGGCGAAGTGGCTGCCCGGGTTTGCCGCGGCCTGGGTCTTGGTAGCGTCACCAAGCAGGAAGCCGATGGTCAGGGTGAGGTCGCAGTTGGCGGCAACCATGGCACGGAGGTTCGGCTCGAAGTCGTTGTTGGTCTTGGACTCGACCTGGTTGACCTTGATGCCCAGGTCAGCTTCGGCCTTCTTCAGGCCCTCGTACGAGGACTGGTTGAACGACTGGTCATCGAATCCGCCGGAGTCGGAGACGATGCAGCCCGTGTAGTCGGTGGCCGTCGCGCTGGGGCTGCCGGCTTCGGGAGGCGCACCGCAACTGGTCAACAGGAGTGCAGTAGCACCCATGGTGGCCACGCTTGCAACTGAACCGCGCTTGAGGTGTGCACGCAGTGATGTCTTCAAGATTCCTCCAGGATGAAGAGAGATGCGCTACGACGTGAATGCAATGAGTGTCTGTTTCAACCCTGAAATTCTGTTTTCACTGACGGTCCGCAGCACTGCGCCGAAGCGCGCTGATAGAACCAACATTAGTGGCCTGCAGCACATCGGCTACCACATTGGAGCCGGATCCTGAAGATTGTTGAGAATTTGTTACCAACCAGTAGATGGCGACAGGCGGCCGCCCTCCCCTTAAGCGCGAACGGACACGTGAGGCCGCCGGGCGGGGGGCTCTCAAGTGTCCGTTCGCGCCGGAAGGAGCGGTTAGAGGTGCACCAGCATCTTGCCGGTGTTCGCGCCTTCGAGCAGATCCATGAAGGCCTGGGGCGCATTTTCCAGCCCGTCCACCACGGTCTCGTCATACCGGACCGAACCGTCCCCAAGCCAGGCTGACATCTTCCCGAAGAATTCAGCGTTGTGCTGGCGCTGCCCGCTCACCAGGAACCCGCGGAGCGTTAGCTGCTTACCGATGGCGAGTGCCAGGTTACGCGGAGCGGGTGTAGGTTCCGTGGAGTTGTACTGGGCGATCGCGCCGCACATGGCCACGCGGCCGCCCACGTTGAGTTCGGCCAGGGCGGCCTCCAGGTGATCGCCGCCCACGTTATCGAAATACACGTCAATACCCGCGGGTCCTGCGGCCTGCTTGAGCTGTTCACGGACGGGAGCGTCCCGGTAGTTGAAGGCGGCATCAAAGCCCAGTTCCAGGAGCCGCTTTACCTTCTCCGGGGTCCCCGCGCTGCCGATGACACGGGAGGCGCCCATGGCCTTCGCGACTTGGCCAACAAGTGAACCCACAGCGCCCGCGGCACCGGAAACGAACACGGCATCGCCGCGCTTGAATTCCGCAACCTTCAGCAGGCCGGCGTAGGCCGTCAGGCCGGTCATGCCCAATGCGCCAAGGAACGCCGACGCCGGCGCAAGGTCCGTGCGGGCAACCCGGGTTGCGTCTGCGTCCAGTACGGCATATTCCCGCCAGCCCAGTTGATGGACGACGGCGTCCCCCACCTTCCGCCCCTCGGCCCTGGACGCGATAACCTCACCGATAGCGCCGCCGTCGAGCGCTGCATCCAGAGCGAACGGCGCCGAGTACGACTTGACGTCGTTCATGCGGCCGCGCATGTAGGGGTCTACGGAGATGTAGAGGTTGCGGACGAGGATCTGGCCGTCCTGAAGCTCCGGCAGCGGTGACTCTGCCAGCCGGAAGTTTTCGGGAACGGGACGCCCTACCGGACGTGAGACCAGGCGGATTTCCCGGGTGGATGTTGGAAGCGCCGTCGTCAGGCTCACGCTGCGAACTCCAGGATCTTGATGTCCACGGTCATGTTTCCGCGGGTGGCGTTGGAATAGGGGCAGATCTGGTGCGCTTTGGCCACCAGGGACTCGGCCGTGGCGAAATCCAGGGCCGGAACCGCGACCTCCAGTTCAGCCGCGAGGCCGTAGCCCACGCCGTCGTTCAGCGCGCCAAAGTGGATCTTGGCCGCCACGGCTGAATCGGTCAGGTCTGCACGCTCCTTGCGCCCCACGAGGCGGAGCGCCGAGTGGAAGCAGGCCGCGTAGCCGGCGGCAAAAAGCTGCTCCGGGTTGGTGCCCTGGCCATCACCGCCCAGCTCCACGGGGCTGGCCAGGCTGACATCCAGCTTGCCGTCGTTGGTGCGGGCGTTGCCGTCCCGGCCTTCGCCGGAAGCCAGGGCCTCGGCAGTGTAGAGAGTCTTCATATGTGGTCCGTCCTGTTGGATGTGGATAACGGAAAATCTTGGTGGCTCAGTGCGCGCGGTGAAGTGCTTCGGTGAGCCTTTCCAGAGTGGTGCGAAGCTGGTCCAGCTCATCGGCTGACAACCCTGCGGCGTCCGCAAGGTGCCGTGGAATCCCGCTGGCCTTGCTGCTGAGCGAGCGTCCGGCCGGCGTCAGGTGGACTGCAACACGGCGCTCATCCTCACCGGACCGGCGGCGCTCCACGAGCCCCATGGCTTCAAGGCGCTTGAGCAGCGGCGACAGCGTGCCGGAGTCAAGGCCCAGCTCCTCGCCGAGCTCCTTGACTCCCTTCGGCTCGGATTCCCAGAGGACCAGCATCACCAGATACTGCGGGTACGTCAGGCCGAGGTCGTCCAACACGGGGCGGTAGACCGCCGTTGCCGCGCGGGAGGCGGAGTACAGGGCAAAACACACCTGTCGGTCGAGGCGGGGGGCTTCAGTCATGCCTTATACGCTAGTCCACAATTCAATTGTCCACAACTTATCTGGTCAAAGAGACGCGCGAACGGGCAGCTAATACCCACAAAACCGGGATTTGAAGGTATTAGCTGCCAGTTCGCGCGGGGGTGCGGGTGCTAGAGGTCGCGGATTGTCCGCAGGGCTGCTGCCGTGAGGACCTGGATGCCCAGGCCAAGGGCGCGTTCGTCCAGGATGTAGTCACCGCGGTGCAGGTCATACTCTTCGCCGCCCGGGGTCTTGGTGCCCAGGCGCATCATCGCGCCGGGACGCTCAGCCAGGAACCAGGCGAAGTCCTCGCCGCCCATGGACTGCGGCGTCAGCACTACGGCGCCCTCACCAATTTCGGCGCGGGCTGCGGCCTCAATGAGCGCAGTCTCGTGCTCCGAGTTGACCACCGGCGGCACTCCCCTGGTGTGTTCCAGATGGACGTCCACACCATAAGGCGCGGCCACCTGCTGCACCACCTCGTCCAAAAGCTCGCCGGCATCATGCCAGGCGTCGCGGTCAAGACAGCGCATCGTGCCGGCCATGTAACCCGTGCCGGGAATGGCGTTGGGTGCCGATCCGGCATTGATCTGTCCCCAAACCACGGATACCCCGCTACGGACATCCACCCTGCGGGACAGCACGGCGGGGACGTTGACAGCGATCTGCGCCAGCGCGAACACCAGGTCCTCAGTGAGGTGCGGCCGGGACGTGTGGCCGCCGCGGCCGCTCAGTTCGATCTTGATCGTGTCCGAAGCGGACGTAATTGCGCCGATGCGCGTACCGATGCGTCCGACGTCGATCCTCGGGTCACAATGCAGCGCAAAGATGCGCGGCACACCCTCCAGGACGCCCTGCTCGATGCAGGAAAGCGCGCCCCCGGGCATGGTTTCCTCAGCCGGCTGGAAGATAATCCGGACGGACCCGCCCAGCGGTGACTCCTGGTGCATGCCCTGCAGGACCAGGGCAACGCCGAGCATGGTGGCGGTATGGACATCGTGGCCGCACGCATGCGTGACGCCATGGTTCTTTGAGGCAAACGGCAAGCCGGTTTCCTCAATGATGGGCAGGGCGTCAATATCGCCGCGGAGCGCAGAGGCGATCGGGCCGGCGCCGATATCGACGGTGAGGCCGGTGCCTTCAAGCCGCCGAGGGGTCAGCCCGGCGGCTTCGAGCCGCTCCACCAGCTTGTCCGTGGTGCGGAATTCCTTGAAGGAAAGCTCGGGGTGCGCGTGCAGATCCCGGCGGAAGTCGATCAGCTCCGGCAGGAGTGGTTCCAACCATGGCCGCACTAATGCGGTGGGCTCGGCTTCAGTAGTGTAATTACGCACTCATTTACTCTAGCGAGCGTCCACGGAATAGCGTCATCACGGCGGGCGCGTTACAGAGTGTGCCGCGCCACGAGCTACAGAACGTCAGTGTCGCCACTGGCCTTGAGCGCGTCAACGGCTCCCTTGACCCGCTGCGCATGCTGCTTGGTGGTCACTAGCAGGGCATCGCCCGTATCAACGATTACCACGTCCTTGATGCCGATCAGGGCGATAACGCGCTTCGTGTCCGAAACCACCACACCGCTGGCGTTTTCGGTGAAAACCCGGGCGCCTTCACCGATAACGGTGACGTCATCGACTTCCCGCGCACTGTTGAGCCGGCCCACGGAAGCGAAGTCCCCGACGTCGTCCCAGCCGAAAGTGCCTGGCACAACGGCCACGTCGCCAGCGGCGGCGGCAGGCTCGGCCACCGCATAGTCAATGGCGATCTTGGGCAGTGTGGGCCAGATGCGGGCTGTGACGGCATCGCGTTCGGGAGTGTCCCAGGCCTGGGCGATCTCCCGCAGGCCCTTGAACAGCTCCGGCTGGTTGGCCTCAAGGTGCCTCAGCATCAAGGCAACGGGAGCCACGAACATTCCCGCGTTCCAGACATACTCACCGCTGTCCACATACTGCTGGGCAACTTCCTCGTCCGGCTTCTCCACGAACTCCACCACGGCCTGGGCGCTGGGCGCACCGTCGATGTGGAGTTCCGCGCCGGCGCGGATGTAGCCGAAGCCGGTGGACGGGTGGGTCGGCTTGATGCCGATGGTCACGATCTTGCCGGCGGCGGCCGTGTGGATGGCCTCGCGGACAGCCTGTTGGAAGAGATGGTCCGGACTGATGACCTGGTCAGCGGCGAAGGATCCCATGATGGTGTCCGGGTCGCGCTCGTAGAGGATGGCGGCAGCCAGGCCGATGGCGGCGCCGGAATCCTTGGGCTCGCTCTCCAGGACCAAGTCAGCCTCCTGGACCTCGGGCAGCTGACGGCAGACGGCGGCCCGATGTGCAGTGCCGGTCACCACAAGGACCCGCCTGCCTGCCAGCGGCTCCAGGCGGTCGTAGGTGGCGCGCAGCAAAGTGCTGCCGGACCCCGTGAGGTCATGAAGGAATTTGGGAGCTGCTGCGCGCGACAGGGGCCAGAGGCGGGTCCCCACTCCGCCTGCCGGAATCACCGCAATAAAGCGGTTCAGGGGTGAATCCGGGCTTGTCACTTTGTCTGTACTCATCACGGCTACTTTAGCTGACGAGCCGTAAACTGCCCTTTCGGAACCCTCCGCCAACTCCCGCGGGCGCGCCATGATGTGGTGTTCGTCTCATATGCAGGCAAAACGCAGGCATTGCGGGGTCACCAAGGAGTTCCTAAATTGAATAAGCTGTGAGCGAAGCCTAGATTTAGGCCTGAGCTACGAGTTGCTCTCGCAGCAGGCGTTCCCCCCGCGTGGATCTCATGCCAGCGCCGCTGTGTTGCAGGGAGGTTTATCAGTGCCGACAAAACCAGCTGGCACCTTGTACCGCGGCCGTGAAGGCATGTGGTCCTGGGTAGGACACCGGATTACCGGTGTAGTGATCTTTTTCTTCTTGTTGGTCCATGTGCTGGACACCTCATTGGTGCGTGTGTCCCCCGAGGCCTACACGGCTGTTATCGGTGCCTACAAGAACCCCCTCATGGCCCTGGGTGAAACGGGCCTGGTTGCCGCGATCGTCTTCCACGCCTTTAACGGGCTGCGGATCATCGCCGTCGACTTCTGGAAGAAGGGCGCCAAGTACCAGCGCCAGATGCTGTGGACCGTCCTGGCCCTGTGGGTAATTGTTATGGTCGGCTTCTCCATCCGCCACCTTTCCCTCGCCTTTGGAGGTCACTAAGCCATGACTGCAACGATCGAAAGCCCACGCAGTGGGAAAAACAGTAGCGGCAAGATCTCCCCCCAGTACCGCCGCACGGGCGCAAGCCGGGGCAACTTCGAAATGCTCGCCTGGCTGTTCATGCGCCTGTCCGGCGTAGTGCTGGTGGTGCTCATCTTCGGGCACCTCTTCGTAAACCTCCTGGTGGGCGAAGGCATCCACGCCATCGACTTCGGCTTCGTCGCCGGCAAGTGGGCTGACCCGTTCTGGCAGATCTGGGACCTCGCCATGCTGTGGCTGGCCATGCTGCACGGCACCAACGGCGTACGCACCATCATCAACGACTACGCCGAGAAGGATTCCACCCGTCTCTGGCTCAAGATCGTCCTCTACGCGGCCACCACCGTGATCATCGTCCTTGGCACCCTGGTGATCTTCACCTTCAACCCGTGCCCCGTGATTGACGGTGTTCCGCTGCCCGGCGGCTTCTGCCCCGCGTAGCCCGTTCATCCGCTGCCCGCGGTGAGCCGCAGGCTGTATTTGGCGGTGCAGGCAACGCCCGCCCCTTGTTTTATAGCGAATTTTGAGAGAAAGAGCGCCCAAGTATGCAGGTCCATAAGTACGACGTCGTCATCGTCGGTGCCGGTGGCGCTGGCATGCGCGCCGCGATCGAGTCCGGTCAGCGCGCGCGCACAGCAGTACTGACCAAGCTCTACCCCACCCGCTCGCACACCGGTGCGGCGCAGGGTGGTATGTGTGCGGCCCTTGCCAATGTCGAAGAAGACAACTGGGAATGGCACACGTTCGACACCATCAAGGGCGGCGACTACCTGGTTGACCAGGACGCCGCCGAGGTCATGGCGAAGGAAGCCATCGACGCCGTGCTTGACCTGGAGAAGATGGGCCTGCCGTTCAACCGCACGCCCGAGGGCCGGATCGACCAGCGACGCTTCGGTGGCCACACCCGCGACCACGGCAAGGCACCCGTCCGCCGTGCCTGCTACGCAGCAGACCGCACCGGCCACATGATCCTGCAGACCCTGTACCAAAACTGCGTAAAGCACAACGTGGAGTTCTACAACGAGTACTACGTCCTGGACCTCCTGACGGTCGAGGAAGACGCTGTCCGCGAGGACGGCACGCCGTACAAGCAGAAGCGTGTTGCCGGCGTCGTGTCCTATGACCTCGCCTCCGGTGAGCTGCACGTGTTCCAGGCCAAGTCCGTGATCTTCGCTTCGGGCGGCGCCGGCAAGGTCTTCAAGACCACCTCCAACGCCCACACCCTGACAGGTGACGGAATGGGCATCGCGTTCCGCCGTGGCATCCCACTGGAAGACATGGAGTTCTTCCAGTTCCACCCAACAGGCCTCGCCGGCCTGGGCATCCTGCTTTCCGAAGCCGCACGCGGCGAGGGCGCCATCCTGCGTAACTCCGAGGGTGAGCGCTTCATGGAGCGCTACGCCCCCACCATCAAGGACCTCGCACCGCGTGACATCGTGGCCCGCTCCATGGCCAACGAAGTCCGTGAAGGCCGCGGCTGCGGCCCGAATAAGGACTACGTCCTCCTGGACCTGACCCACCTGGAGCCGGCGCACATCGATGCCAAGCTCCCGGACATCACCGAGTTCGCCCGCACCTACCTGGGTGTGGAACCGTACACGGAACCGGTTCCGGTGTTCCCCACGGCGCACTACGCCATGGGCGGCATCCCCACCAACATCACCACCGAAGTCCTGCAGGACAACGACACCGTCATCCCGGGCCTTTACGCCGCCGGCGAGGTCGCCTGCGTTTCTGTCCACGGCTCCAACCGCCTGGGCACCAACTCACTGCTGGACATCAACGTGTTCGGCAAGCGCGCCGGCATCGCCGCCGCGGAGTACGCCAAGTCTGCTGACTTCGTGGACCTTCCGGAGGACCCGGAGGCTTATACCATCGAGCTGCTGGACATTGCCCGCAACGGCAACGGCGACGAGAAGGTGGCTGTGATCCGCAAGGAACTCCAGGACACCATGGACGCCAACATGCAGGTTTTCCGCACCGCTGACACGCTGAACCAGGTCCTGAAGGACATCGAGTCCTTCGAGGAGCGGTACAAGCGCATCAGCGTCCAGGACAAGGGCAAGCGCTTCAACCTGGACCTGCTCGAGGCCGTTGAGCTGGGCTTCCTGCTGGAACTGGCCAAGGTCATGACCGTGGCCGCCCTGCACCGTGAGGAATCCCGCGGCGGACATTTCCGCGAGGACTTCCCGGAACGCGACGACGAAAAATTCATGAAGCACTCCATGGCGTACAAGGATGACCACGCCCCGGCCGACGGCACCGCGGGGACCGCGGAAACAACAGCCGGAATCCGTCTGGGCACCAAACCGGTTGTCTTTACTCGCTACGAGCCGATGGTGAGGAAGTACTAAGATGACCGCTGAACTTGCTGAGCCAGCCTCCAAGATCGAACTGCCCGCACACATCGGAGGCGGCGGAGAGATCCCCACGTTCGACGTCACCCTGCGCGTCCGCCGTTACAACCCTGAGGTGTCCGAGGACGCCACGTGGGACGACTTCAAGGTGACCATGTACGGCACCGACCGCGTGCTGGACGCCCTGCACAAGGTCAAGTGGGAAATTGACGGCAGCGTTTCGTTCCGCCGTTCCTGCGCCCACGGTGTCTGCGGTTCCGATGCCATGCGCATTAACGGCCGTAACCGCCTTGCCTGCAAGACGCTCCTGAAGGACTTGGACACCACCAAGCCCATCACCGTTGAGCCCATCAAGGGCCTGCCGGTGGAGAAGGACCTGATCGTGGACATGGAGCCGTTCTTCCAGTCCTTCCGCGAAGTCATGCCGTTCCTGATCAACAAGGGCCACGAGCCCACCAAGGAACGCCTGCAGTCTGCCGAGGACCGTGAGCGTTTCGACGACACCACCAAGTGCATCCTCTGCGCGGCGTGCACGTCCTCCTGCCCGGTGTTCTGGACCGATGGCCAGTACTTCGGCCCGGCGGCGATCGTCAACGCGCACCGCTTCATCTTCGATTCCCGTGATGATGCCGGCGACATGCGCCTGGAAATCCTGAACGACAAGGAAGGCGTGTGGCGTTGCCGCACTACCTTCAACTGCTCCGAAGCATGCCCCCGCGGCATCCAGGTGACCCAGGCAATTGCCGAAGTCAAGCAGGCAATTCTCTCCCGTAAGATCTAATTCAGGTTCTTGCTTACGACGGCGTCACCCACCTTAGGTGGGATGGGCGCCGTCGTTGTTTAACACCTGACGGCACCAACGAAAGCAGCACGCGATGTCCCGCTCCGAAAAAGTCAGCTTCGAAGGTTCCACCGGCGAGCTCCTGTCAGGCATCATCGACGTCCCGGAGGGGCCGGTACGTGGCTGGGGAGTGTTCTCCCACGGCTTCACCCTGGGCAAGGACAGCCCCTCGGCCTCCCGGATGTGCAAGGCTCTGGCTGACACCGGGATCGGCATGCTCCGCTTCGACAACCTGGGGCTCGGCGACTCCGCGGGCTATTGGTCGGAGGGCTCCTTCAGCCACAAGGTGGCCGACACCGTGAAGGCCGCCGAGTTCATGCGCGCCCAGGGCAAACCCATCTCCCTGCTGGTGGGCCACTCCTTCGGCGGGGCCGCCGTACTGTCCGCGGCCCGCCAGATCCCGGAGCTCGACGCCGTCGCAACAGTAGGTGCCCCGTTCTCACCTAAACACGTGGCCCACGTCTTCGACACTGCACTGGACAAGATCCTCAGCGAGGGCAGCGCGGAAGTGGACCTCGGCGGGAAACGCGTGGAGATCCGGAAACACTTTGTGGAGGACCTGCAGAACGCGGACCTCACGGACTGCATCCGGCAGCTGCACAAGCCGCTGATAGTGCTCCACTCCCCCACGGACAACACTGTGGGCATTGAGAACGCCAGCAGCATCTTCCAGACGGCCCGCCATCCGCGGAACTTCGTCTCACTCGAAGGCAGCGACCACCTGCTGACCGGCAAGGGCCAGGCAGCCCGGGCCGCCAGGATTATTTCTGCCTGGGCCGACCAATACCTCGACGCCGGGCAGTAGCCGCGGCGCCTGCCCGGTCCTTGTCGCCGCGCCCCTCCATCGGTACCTTGCCCGGCTGGATCTGGCGTGAGCCCCACCCGGCCTTCTCGTGCCCCCCAGGAACGCTGCGCAGGTCCCCTTCACGGATCGCGGACCAGCTGGCGCACACGAGGTAGACCTGGCTGACCAGGTTGAACCAAATCAGCAAGCCGATGATGATGGCAAACGGTGCCAGGATGGGATTCCGGCCCGCCCCGACGAGCAGTTCGGCACTGAAGACCTGCAGCGCAGCCGTCCCGACTCCGGCGAGGATGGTGCCTTCCAGGAGCGCCTGTCTGGACAGCTTCAGGCCCCCGGCCAGGCGGAACATGATGAACGCCGTAACCCAGTTGAGCGTCAAGGGGACACCGATTTTGATGACAGTGGTCAGCGGCCCTGCAACTGACTCTTCCAACTGCAAAAAATCCTTGACCCAGCCTGCGGCGGTTCCAAACACGAGGGAGGCTCCGGCGCTGATCACCAAAGCAACGGCCAAGAGGAGGAGTGTGCCGGCGTCGCGCAGTTTCAGGACAATCGGATTGATCTTCCGGGGCGGGAGCTGCATCACGCCACGAAGGCCGTCCCGCAGGGCAGCGATCCAGCCCAGCGACGTTACGATCGTGACTACTGCCGCAATCACTGCCGTCCAGCCGAGACCGTCAGGGTTGAGCAGGTCCCGGGGATCCACCAGGCCCTCCCCGCCATCCACTTTCAGCAGCCCGGGAGCACTCTGCGCCACGCTGCCGATAATGGTGTCCAGCAGGACGGGCTGGCCCCGCAGCACCAACCCGGCGATGGAAAAACCCGTAGCCAACAGGCCGGTGATGGAGAAGAACATCCGGAAGCCGATGCCGGCGCTCATCAGCGGACCGTGCTGGAGGTTGTAGTGATGCCAGGCACGCATAGGCCGGAAGGCATTCAGCCGCGCGAGGAGCAACTGGAACATCGCCAGCAGGCTGGCCACCGGGCCGCCGTCGGACCTCTTGGCTTTGCCCCACTCCGTCCGCTTCTGGATGACGGCCAGCTTCAGCCGCCCGTGTTCAGCGGGAAGAGGTGGGTCCGCCGGAGTTGGCGGCTGCGTCCGCGGCCCAAGCCCCGGCGTTGTTGTCAGTTTCGGTCCCAAAGTCCAGCTCTTCCCGTAGCTGCCAGATGCCGTCAGCATCGTGCTCGTAAAGTCCCATGCTAACCACAGGGAACGTCGCCCTATAGTCCTTAAGCGCCGTTTCGGCTTCGTCGAGGCTTTCGGGAGCAACATCGTGGGCGATCGTCACGTGCGGGTGATACGAGAACGGCAGGTCACGCTGGAGCGGGCCGGTCTGGAGCTTTTCGTGCAGGTCCACGCAGGAGTCGAAACCGTCCTCCACGTTGATGTACACCACTGGGGAAACAGGCCGGAAGGTGCCGGTCCCCGCAATGGTCACCATAAACGGCGCCTGACGCCGGGCCACTTCACGGACGTGCTGCCACGTTGCGTCCCAGTCCAGGGTGGGAGTAGTGGTGACCAGGGTGATGTGGGCAGGGATCGCGCCCGCCATGGGATCACCGAACGATGCGCGCCACCGTTGAAGTTCTTCCGCGATGGCAGGGGGGAATCCCAGAATGACGCCTACGCTCATTCCTTCACTGACATTGCTCGAGACCGACATCGGCTTAGCGGGCTCCCGGGGCGCCGCCATAGGGAAGGAACCCCACCTTGGCATAGACGTCGCTGAGTGTGGCCGCCGCGATCTCCCGGGCCTTGTCAGCCCCATGGGCCAGGAGCCTGTCCAGCTCGGCAGGGTCCGACAAAAGCTCGTTGGCGCGGTCGCGGATGGGAGTCAGATGGCCCACCACAGCCTCCGCCAGGTCCACCTTGAGGTGCCCGTACATCTTGCCCTGGTAAGCCTCCACCAACTGCTCCACGCTCTGGCCGGTCACTCCGGAGAAGATGGTGAGCAGGTTGGAGACACCGGGCTTGGTTTCGCGGTCGAAGCGGATTTCCGTTTCCGTGTCGGTTACAGCGGACTTGATCCGCTTGGCCGTGACCTTGGGTTCGTCGAGGAGGTTGATCAGACCGGCCGGCGATTCTGCCGATTTGGACATCTTCGCCGTGGGGTTCTGCAGGTCGTAGATTTTCGCGGATTCCTTCTGGATGAAGGGCTGCGGGACCGTGAACGTTTCGCCGAAGCGAGAGTTGAAGCGGGTGGCGAGGTCGCGGCTCAGCTCCACGTGCTGGCGCTGGTCCTCCCCCACCGGGACGCCCTGCGGCTGGTACAGGAGGATGTCGGCCGCCTGCAGGATGGGGTAGGTAAAGAGGCCCACACTGGCGAAATCCGTGCCCTGCTTCTGCGCCTTGTCCTTGAACTGGGTCATGCGGGACGCTTCACCAAAGCCCGTAATGCAGTTCAGGACCCACGCGAGCTGTGCGTGCTCTGGCACCTGGGATTGGACGAACAGTGTGCACTTGTGCACGTCCACGCCGCCGGCGATGTACTGGGCTGCGGTCACCCGTGTGCGCCGGGCCAGCTCCGCGGGATCCTGGGGGACGGTGATCGCGTGCAGGTCAGGGATGAAGAAGACGGCGTCGTACTCATCCTGCATCCGGACCCAGTTCACCAGGGCGCCCAGGTAGTTGCCGAGGTGCAGCGAATCGGCCGACGGCTGCATGCCGGACAGGATGCGGTGCCGGACGCCGGTGGCGGGCTGGTCCGCTTTTGCCTGGGCGGTCACGGCGTCAGTTGCCGGGGACGCAGCGGGGCCGGTGACTGTTGAAGAGGTGGTCATTCGTTGTGGCCTTAAATCTAGAGCCGGTAGTCCACTACCAGCGGGGCATGATCAGAGAATCGGGTGTCCCACGAGGGAGCCCGGTCCACCACTGCCGAGAACGCGGCTGCGGCGAGGGACGGGGTGGCCATGTGGTAGTCGATGCGCCAACCGGTGTCGTTATCGAAAGCCTGGCCACGCTGGGACCACCACGTGTAGGGTCCGTCGACGTCACCCGCCAGGCCCCTGTGGACATCCTTCCAACCCAATTCCTCGCCGAAGAAGCGGTCAAAATAGGCACGCTCCTCGGGCAGGAAGCCGGCCTTCTTAACGTTGCCCTTCCAGTTCCTGATGTCCCGCTCAGTGTGGCCCACGTTCAGGTCGCCCACCACGAGTGCGTGATCGCTGTGCTTGGTCAATTCCGGCAGCCTGGTGGTCATGACATCCAGGAAACGGTACTTGTCCACCTGCTTCGGGGTTCCGACCTCGCCCGAGTGCACGTAGGCGCTGGCAACGGTCAGCTGCGCGGGGTTGCCCCCGGCGTCGGCCACCCTGAAATCAGCCTCAACCCAGCGGCCGGCGGTGGCGAAGTAGTCGTCGCCGATGCCGTTTCGGGTGTCCAGCGGCTCTTCACGGGACGCAATGGCGACGCCGGCGCGGCCTTTGGCCTCAGCTTCGGCGTGCAGGATGTGCCAGCCATCACCGAGCAGCTGGCGCACGATCGCGTCAGGCGCCCTGACTTCCTGGAGGCAGAGAATGTCCACCTCGCGGGGCTCCAGCCATGCCGCCATACCGTTCTTGTAGGCAGCCCGGAGGCCGTTAACGTTGACTGATGCGATGCGAAGGTGGTCCTTCTTCAATGCCGAGCTCACCCGCTCTACTCTAGTCGATGATGGTTCCGCTGACCGGGTCCCCGGTGCTGCCGCCGGCACGGATCATGTCGCGGGCGTTCGTGGCGGTGATCTCGATGGTCTCCAGCGCGCGGCGGATCGTATCCTGGTCCGCTGCATCACCCTTGGCGCGTTCCTTCTCCACCACCTGGATCTGGACCTGGACGATCTTGAAGGAGTGGTCCAGCTTGAGGTCGCGGACTTCGTCCGCCTCGGTCCGCTCGTACACCACCCGAGTGCCGCCGTGGTCGGCCGAGGGCGACGACGGCGCGCGGCCGGCTGCGCTGTTGAAGGCGTTCTGGGCTTCCGTCAGCTTGGCGCCGGCTTTTTTGGCGGCCTTCTGGATGCTGAACACCACGAACGCTGCGAGCGCCAGCCAGAAGGCGGCGATGATCGCCACAACCCAGCCCACGACGTCGTTCTGGTTGGCGGCAAAGATCACGGCAACGAGGAAGGCGATGACAAAGACCACCATTCCCGGGCCACTTATCCGGAGCATGGAGAAACCGCCCTTGGACCGGCCGGACGGAGATTGAGGACTACCCAGAGATCGCATGGGTCCATTGTCTCAAACGCCGCGGCACCCGATGGCACCTTCCACCCCCGGCGAACAGGTGCCTTGAAGCCATTGTGCCTGATCAGGCCGCGGCGTAGCGTGAATCGAGCTAGGGGTGGAAATTCATCTTCTATCTGAGGACACAACATGAAAAGTCACGGGTTCAGGACAGCCGCGGTGGCCACGGCCATCGTCTCCCTCTTGGGAATCACCGCCCCTGCTGAGGCAAAACCGGGCGGCGCTCCCGCCGTTCCGCTTAACACCGGCCAGGAAGCCGGAGCAGTCCACACCGGGGCAGGTGGATCCTTCAGTTACACCATCGACGATGACGAGCTCTGCTATACGCTGACGGCCCGCGATCTGTCCGTTCCTGCCACGGCGGCCCACATCCACGTCGCTGCACGCAATGTGGCCGGCCCGGTAGTCGTTCTGCTGGAAGTAGTCAGCGGAACCGACTGGACGGTTGATTCCTGCACTACGGCTGACTCGGACCTACTGGCCGCCATTGAAGCCAACCCAGGCGCTTATTACGTCAATGTGCACAACGCTGACTTCCCTGCAGGGGAGATCCGCGGCCAGCTGAAGTAGGTTGTGGTTTCTCTGCAAAACGCCCGACGGCGGCCCGCACCTTTTCACTGAGGGTGCGGGCCGCCGTCGGGCGTTCCTGGTACTTCGGTGGGACTAGGCGATTCCCGCCTGGCGCTCAGCGGTTTCCACCACGTTGGCGAGCAGCATGGCGCGGGTCATCGGCCCCACGCCGCCCGGGTTCGGGGAGATCCACGCGGCGACATCGGCAGCAGCGGGGTCCACGTCTCCGGTGACCACTGCCTTGCCGTTGCCGTCGTCCACACGGCTCACGCCGACGTCGAGCACTATTGCGCCCGGCTTGAGGTCCGCCGCCTTGATCATGTGCGGCTGCCCGGCAGCGGCGATCACGACGTCGGCCTGGCGGAGTTCGGCGGCCAGGTCCACGGTCCCGGTGTGCGCCAGGATGACCGTGGCGTTGACGTCCTTGCGGGTCAGCAGCAGACCGACAGGACGCCCGATGGTGACCCCGCGGCCCACCACAAGGACGCGCTTGCCCTTGAGGTTGATGCCGTGCCGCGTGAGCAGCTCCACGCAGCCCTTGGGCGTGCACGGCAGCGGCGAGGTCATGGGTCCGCCGACGTTGGCCACCAGGCGGCCCAGGTTCATCGGGTGCAGGCCGTCGGCGTCCTTAACCGGATCCATGGCCTCCAGGATGACGTCCTGGTTGATGTGCTTGGGCAAGGGAAGCTGCACTATGTAGCCGGTGCATTCCGGGTTCCCGTTCAGCTCGCGGACCACTGCCAAGAGTTCGTCCTGCGTGGTTTCCTCGGGGAGGTCTCTGCGGATGGACGTGATGCCTACCTCGGCGCAGTCCTTGTGCTTGCCGCCCACATACCAGGTGCTCCCGGGGTCCGAGCCCACCAAAACGGTGCCCAGCCCGGGGGTGATGCCATTGGCCTTCAGTGCGGCCACGCGTTCGGTCAGCTCGGCCTTGATTGCAGCGGCGGTAGCCTTGCCGTCAAGAATCTGTGCAGTTCCAGTTTCAGTGGTCATGGATTACCACTGCTCGTGCTGCGGGTACAGCGGGAAATCGGCGGCGAGCTTGTCCACGCGGGACTGCAGTGCCTCGAGGTCCGTGGCAGAGCCGGCCTTCAGCGCGGTGGCGATGATCTCTGCCACCTCGGTGAACTCCTCGGCGCCGAAGCCGCGGGTGGCCAGGGCCGGGGTACCGATGCGCAGGCCGGAGGTGACCATCGGCGGGCGGGGATCGAACGGAACCGCGTTGCGGTTCACGGTGATGCCCACCGAGTGCAGGAGGTCCTCGGCCTGCTGGCCGTCCAGCTGGGAGTTGCGCAGGTCCACCAAAACCAGGTGCACGTCGGTGCCGCCGGTCAGGACAGAAACGCCGGCTTCGGCGACGTCGGCCTGGTTGAGGCGGTCTGCAATGATCTTGGCGCCTTCAAGAACGCGCTCCTGGCGCTCCTTGAATTCCTCGGTGCCGGCGATCTTGAAGGCCACGGCCTTGGCCGCGATGACGTGCATGAGCGGGCCGCCCTGCTGGCCCGGGAAGACGTTGGAGTTGATCTTCTTGGCCCACTCCTGCTTGGCCAGGATCACACCGGAACGCGGGCCGGCGAGGGTCTTGTGCACGGTGGAGGTGACGACGTCGGAGTACGGCACCGGGCTCGGGTGCAGGCCGGCTGCCACCAGTCCGGCGAAGTGTGCCATGTCGGTCCAGAGCAGCGCGCCCACTTCATCGGCGATGGAGCGGAACGCCGCGAAGTCCAGGTGGCGCGGGTAGGCGGACCAGCCGGCGATGATGACCTGGGGCTTCTGGGCGATGGCCTGCTCGCGGAGCTTGTCCATGTCAACGCGGAAGTTGTCCGGCTCCACCTGGTAGGCAGCCACGTTGTAGAGCTTGCCGGAAAAGTTGAGCTTCATGCCGTGGGTCAGGTGGCCGCCGTGGGCCAGGGACAGGCCCAGGATTTTGTCACCGGGGGTGATCATGGCGGACAGTGCTGCGGCGTTGGCCTGTGCACCGGAGTGCGGCTGCACGTTGGCGTACTCGGCACCGAAGAGTGCCTTGACGCGGTCGATGGCCAGTTGCTCGGCGATATCCACGTATTCGCAGCCACCGTAGTAGCGGCGGCCCGGGTAACCCTCGGCGTACTTGTTGGTCAGGACCGAGCCCTGAGCTTCCATCACGGCGCGCGGGGCGAAGTTTTCGGAGGCGATCATTTCCAGGGTGCCGCGCTGGCGGCCAAGTTCCTGGTTGAGGACTGCGGCGATTTCGGGGTCGAGCTCGGCCAGCGACTGGTTGCTGACGGCGGCTGTTGTGGTGGCGGTAGTAGTCACGAAAAACTCCTGGCTAGGGATACGGGCACTGCTAAGGTCAGGCTACCGGCTGGCGCACATCACCGCCCCTTGATGACAGGGTGTGAATGTGAGCCGCATCCTGAAAGGGCGCACCTCCGGTAAGACATGACCCTCGGCCCAGGCGTACGATCCGTGGTCTTCGTGATTGCCGCTCCCTGGTGGTTAGCCACCCAACGCCAGTTGCGACCCCACCAGACTACCAAACGCGGGCGCGGCGCGCGGGTAGGCTTGTAGTCGTGACTGAAGAGCAGCTGAACCGAGCTTACGTATTGACCTTGTCCTGCCCGGATCGCCCGGGAATTGTCCACGCCGTGGCTGGAGCACTGCTGGTGGCGGGCTGTAATATTTTGGACTCGCAGCAGTACGGCAGCCCCGCAACAGGGAATTTCTTTATGCGGGTGGAAGCAACAACGACGGCCTCCCGGGCCGAGGTCCAGGCCGCCCTTGAGCCGGTGGTCCACTCCTTCGGAATGCAGTGGAGCCTCAACCCCGTGGGCCAGAAGGTGCGCACCCTGCTGATGGCCAGCACGTCCGCGCACTGCCTCAATGACATCCTGTTCCAGCAGCGCTCCGGCACCCTGCCCATCGAGATCCCCGCCATCGTCTCCAACCACCGTGACCTTGCCGGGCTGGCCGGGTTCTACGGCATCCCGTTCCACCACATCCCCGTCACCCCTGACACCAAGGCCCAGGCCGAGGACAAGCTGCGTGCCCTCATGGCGGAGCACGATATCGAGCTGACCGTCCTGGCCCGCTACATGCAGATCATTTCGGATGACCTGTGCGCGGAGCTCACCGGCAAGGCCATCAACATCCACCACTCGTTCCTACCGTCCTTCAAGGGCGCCAAACCTTACCACCAGGCCCACGCCCGCGGCGTCAAGCTGATCGGCGCCACTGCCCACTACGTCACCGCTGCCCTGGACGAGGGCCCCATCATCGAGCAGGAAGTCATCCGCGTGGACCACGCCCGCACTCCGGAGCAGTTCGTGCAAATGGGCCGGGACGTGGAAGGCCGCACTTTGACGCAGGCCGTCCAATGGCATGCCGAACACCGTGTGCTGCTGGATGGCAACCGGACCGTTGTCTTTAACTAAGCGGTCTTTGGTAAGGGACGTTGGCCATGGACGCAGCTGAGGCTGGGATGGAGGAACACGGCAGCGAGCAGCATCTCGCCGAGTTCTACAACCGTCGCGCCGCGTCCGGCTGGGACCATCCGCTGGCGGCCCGGCGAGTGGAACAGTGTCAGCGGTTCATTTCGCTGCTTAAGTTCGAGCGCCGCCACAACGTCCTGGAGATCGGCTCGGGCATGGGGCTCGATGGCCTGCAGTTCCTCCGGGCCGGCATTCACTACACAGGCGTTGACCTCTCTGAGGAGCACGTCCACAGGTCCCGGGCGAAGGGCCTCGACGTCTCCGTGGCCAGCGCCCGGCACCTGCCCTTCGCGGACGGAACCTTTCCGGCCGTCTGGACCATGAGCACGCTGCTGCACGTCTCCGCCACTGATATCGACGGCGTCCTGCGCGAACTGGCGCGCGTCACGGCACCCAACGCGCCCATCGCCGTCGGCCTCTGGTCCGGTGAGGATGTAGAGGTCCTGAACCCCGAGGACGACGTCGAGCCCCGCCGGTTCTTCAGCCGGCGCAGCGACGCGACGGTGCGGCAGGTCTTTGGTCGGCATGGTGCCATCGAGGACTTCGTCACCTGGCCGGAAGGCACCGGCGAGGAATCCGGTCCGGGCGCCGGGAACTGGACACAGCACTACCAGTTCCTGATCCTCCGCACCCCCTCCTCCCCCAAGTAGCTGGCATTAAAACGTCGTCCAACGCGTGAATGACGACGTTAATTGCGAGTTAGATAGGTGGGCGGATGTCCTAGGCTTGGCCCATGGTTCCTCTTCACACTTTCGCCGGCAACAGTCCGACTGTCCACGCATCCGCCTTCATCGCCCCGACGGCGTCGATCATCGGCAACGCATCCCTGGCCGAAGACTCCAGTGCGTTCTACGGCGTCTCCGTCCGGGCGGACACGGCGGCCATCAGCGTCGGCGCCGGCAGCAACCTGCAGGACAACGTGGTCCTGCACGCGGACCCGGGCTTTCCCTGCACGGTCGGCGCCGGGGTCAGCGTGGGGCATGCCGCGGTCGTTCATGGCTGCACGGTGGAGGACGATTGCCTGATCGGCATGGGAGCCACCGTCCTCAACGGCGCCGTGATAGGCACCGGCTCGCTCGTGGCCGCCGGTGCCGTGGTCCTGGAAGGCACGGTAGTGCCGCCCCGGTCACTCGTGGCCGGGGTCCCCGCCAAGGTACGGCGGGAACTCACCGATGAGGAGTTCGACGGCGTGAAGCAGAACGCCGTCCGCTACGTGGAACTTGCCCGGGCGCACCGGGAGCTGCACGGCTAGTCGAGGCTGATCGGGCCTATTGCGTCCAGGAGTTCGCCCGGACCGGGGTTGCCCGGCGCCGACGAACCGCCAAGGTGGTTCACCACGCCCCACACGGCGTTCAGGCCCGTGGTCACGGCGCCTTCGGCCCAGCCCGCGGTGAAGGACACGTCGTCTCCGGCGAGGAAGATTCCGCGCTGGTATTCCGGCAGCTTGTCCTGCTTGAAGTGCGTGAACAGCCGCTGCTGGTAGCGGTAGTGCCCGGGCAGGTTGGCCTTGAAGGCGCCCATGAAGTTCGGGTCCGCTTCCCAGGAGACCGTGATGGGCTGGCCCACGATGTGGCTCGCGATATCCACGGTCGGATAGATCTGTTCCAGCGAGTGCAGCATCAGCTCAACGCGCTCGTCCGCGTCCAGGGCCAGCCACTTGAGGGCGTCGTCGTTCCAGGTGTAGGACAGCAGGATCACCGCGGGTGCGTCCGGGCCGTTATCCAGCAGGTAGGTGGCTCGGTTCAGCCGGTCCGTCAGCGTCATGGACATCGCCTCGCGCCCCGTGGCGGGGTCGATGTCCTTCCAGAACGGCCGGTCCACCATGACAAAGGTCTTGGAGGACTGCATGTAGTGCGATCGCTCAATCGCGGTCCAGAGCTCGGCTGGGAACAGCGCTTCCTCGGTGTGGATGCGGGTGGACAGCAGCCAGGACTGGCACGTGGTCACCACGGCCGGGTAGGTGGCCTCGCGGCCCCAGCGCTCCCGGATCCGGAGGTCGCCGTCGGGATCGCGGCTGATCTTGCCCACCGCGCCGCGGGGTGAGCCGGAGTGCAGGGAGGCGAGCGACGTGCCGTCCGGCCAGTGGGCCATGCCCGACGGCGCGTGCTGCCAGAGTGCCTCGGGCAGCCGCTGGGCTCCGCCGCTGATGAGCCGGTGCTGGTCATCAGCGTCGGTGTACACCACCCGGAGGATTTCCAGGATCGAGTTGGGGAAGTCGGTGTCCCAGCCGCCGGTGCCGAAGCCCACCTGGCCGAAGGCTTCACGATGGGCGAAGCCGGCTTCCTTGAACGACTCGCTTCCGGCGATGAACCCATAGAAGGTCTGTTCGTCCATGAGGGGCAGCAATTCGTTCCACAGTTCCTTGATCCGGGCGGTGTCCCTGGCCCGGATGGCTTCCTGCATCTCAAGGAACTTCGCGCCGTCGTTCACGGCGGCCTTCCACGCCTCCGCCACTTCGCGGAAGAACGGCGGCAGGTCGCCGGGGGTTTCGGCGTAGTGCTTCTGGCCGGCCAGTTCGATCACCGTGCTGGACGTGACGGGGGCCAGCGGGTTGGGGAAGTCCTGCGTGTCCAGGCCCAGAAGGTCCACGTAGTGGTAGAACGCCTTGCCGGACACGGGGAAGCGCATGCCGCCCAGGTCCGCCACCACACCAGGAGCTGCGGGGAAGCTGGCGGTGCGCAGGCGGCCGCCGATCTGGTCCGCCTCGTACACCACGGGGCGCAGGCCCAGCTTCATGAGCTCGTAGGCCGTGACAAGCCCGGAGAGACCCGCGCCCACCACGGCGACCTCGGTCCCGTACAGCTCCGCGGGAACAGCGCCTAGCCCGTCCGGGTGTGCCAGGTAGTGGTCGTAGCTGAACGGGAAGTCCGGGTTCAGCATGGTGATCGGTGCCTCGGCGGCCCGGCGCGGTGTGTCCGGCCGGGGGGCGGGGAGCTCGGTGGCGGTGGTCATGAGTGGCTTGCTTTCGTCGGCTCGGGGTTGGAGCTGGCGGTGCCGGTAGCTTCGCCAGCGGTTAGTTCACGGTATTCCTCGGAGCTGAGCGCCGCTACCCTGGAGTTCCTGCGGCTGTAGCCGAAGTAGGCAGCGACGCCCACCAGCATCCAGATTCCGAAGACCGCCCAGGTTTCGGCGCCGAGGTTGACCATCAGGTAGGCGCACATCAGGGCGCCGAGGATCGGGGTGAGCGGGAACAGCGGAACGCGGAAACTGCGCTTCAGTTCCGGCCGGGTGCGCCGCAGGTAGATGACGGCGACGTTGACCAGGGCGAAAGCGAAAAGGGTGCCGATGCTGGTGGCGTCGGCCAGGGAACCGAGCGGCACCAGGCCGGCGGTGACGGCGACGAGGATGCCGACGATCAGGGTGCCGGCGACCGGAGTGCCGGTCCGCTTGGAGACGCGGCCGAAGATCTTGGGAATCATTCCGTCCCGGGCCATGGAGAGCAGGATGCGGGTTTGTCCGTAGAGGACGGTAAGCACGATGCTAGCGATGGCAAGGACGGCGCCCACGGCGAAGACCAGGGCCACCCAGGGCTGCCCGGTGGTTTCTTCGAGGATTTTGACGAGTGCAGCTTCGTTGCCATCGAACCAGCCCCAGGGCCGGGCTCCGACGGCGGCCACGGCAACCAGGACGTAGATGGTGGTGACGATCAGCATGGAGAGCATGATGGCCCGGGGCAGGTCCCGCTTGGGGTTGCGGGCTTCCTCGCCGGCAGTGGATGCGGCGTCGAAGCCGATGTAGGAGAAGAAAACGCTGGAAGCGGCGGCGGAGACACCGGCGGCACCCATGGGCAGGAGCGGCTCGAAGTTGCCGGCGTTGAACGCGGTGAAGGCGACGGCGCAGAAGAAGACCAGGATTCCGACCTTTACGACCACGATGGCGGTGTTGATCCAGGCGCTTTCCTTGGCGCCGCGTACGAGCAGGATGGTGGCCAGCACAACGATGATCATGGCGGGAATGTTCATCACGCCGCCGTCGCCTGGCGGCTGGGAAATAGCGTCCGGCAGGACCTGGCCGAAGACGGCCAGGGTTTCATTGACGTACTGGCCCGCCCCGACGGCAACGGCCGCGACCGAGACCGCATACTCCAGCACCAGGCACCAGCCGCAGATCCAGGCCATGCCCTCACCCATGGTCGCGTAGGTGTAGGAGTAGCTCGAACCGGCAGCGGGCACCAGGCCGGCCATTTCGGCGTAGGAGACGGCGGAAAGCAGGGCAGCGAATCCGGCGATCGCAAAGGAGATCCAGATTGCCGGCCCGGCCAGCGGCACGGATTCGCCGAGAATCACGAGGATTCCGGTGCCGAGGGTGGCACCGACGCTGATCATGGTCAGCTGGAGCACGCCGAAGCTGCGGACCAGCTTGGTGCCGCCGTGGCCGGTTTCGGCCTCGTTGACGAGCTGGCCGATCGGCTTGCGGCGCAGCAGTTGCGCGCCCAGCCCGGGACGGCCGGCAGTCCGGCCCGTGGCAGGTCCGGAGAGTGTTGGCACAGTCATCGTTGACGTCCGTTCATGAGTAGTTGTCGTTTTCCCCCACCCAGCGTAGGCCTGTGAGCCGCATCTCAGGGATGTGCAAAGTGCCCTATAGTTGTCAATCATGAGACGTAATGCACCAAGCGCGGGCAGTGCTGAACACGCCGACCGGGGGTCCTCCGTGCAACCTGACGCCGCGGAGCAACTCGATGCCGTAACCCTGGGCCAGTTTCTGGCGGCACTCCCCCGGGACCTCACCGTCCTGCACGACGCCGGCAACGCCGGCGCACCACTGCGCTGGGTGGAGCCCAGCGAACTGGAGGATCCCACGCCCTACCTGCTGGACAGGGAGTTCGTCCTCACGGCGGGACTGCCGTTCCTGGACGACGGCGGAACGAAGGAGCGGGCGGAAGGTTACGTCCGGCGGCTGGTCGGCGCCAGCGTCGCGGCCTTGGGATTTGGCCTGGAGCCGTATTTCGACGCCGTCCCGGACCACGTGCTGTCGGCGTGCCAAACGCATCAACTCACGCTGGTGCAGATCCCCAGCAGCGTCCCCTTCGCCGCCATCGGCCTGGAGTTCTCCCAGCTCCTGGAATCCGGCAACGCCCGGGTCTTCCGTCAACTGGCGGATACCAACCGACACCTGATGCGGGCGGTGCTGTCGGCCAGGCCCGAGCACGAACTCCTCTCCGCCCTGGCGCAGCGCGTCCCGGTGTGGGCCCAGCTTTTCGGGGCGGACGGCCGCGTGCGCGCCCGGGCGGCAGCGGCCGGAACCGGCGGGACCGGCCCTGCCGCCGCCGTCGAGCCTTCCGCCCTGCAGCCCATGTTCAAGCGGCTGCTGGCTGGCAACGGCCCGCGGGTGGAGACGGACTCGTTTCCGACGAACGGTTCGGCCCTGGTTTTTGGCCATCCGCTCCGAAGCACCAAGGACGCCACCCTTGGGGCACTGATCCTGGGCACAGACAGGGCGCTGACCCCGGCGCAGAACAGTGTGGTGTCCTCGGTGGTGGGGCTGCTGGAACTGCTGGTGCGACAACGCACCAGCGGCTCGCTCGCCCCCAGCCAGCTGGCAACGGCACTGCTGCTGCATCCGGAGAGCCTGGCCGCCGGCTCAACCCGGCAGCTGAACGTCCTCAGGGACCTTCTGGCGCAAAGCGTGTCCGGAACGCGGTCCGGTGCACTCCGGGTGGTTCAGGGCGTGCGGGCGGACGCTTCGGCGCCTGCGTCGGCTGATGGCCCTGTCAGGGAACTGCTGCAGTGGCGCAGGCTGTTCGACACGAAGATGGTGGAGCTGACGGACTACGGATTTGCCGCCGTCACCCGGCTGAAAGTGGACGACGCACTGCTGCATGAGGTGGAGGAGCTGGGCTGGCGCCTGGTGGTGGGCGATCCGACCGAAATGGCCGGACTTCCTGCCGCGTACCAGCGCGCGGCGTCGCTGCGGGCCCGCGTCCAGGCCAGCGGAGAAAGCGTGCGCGTGGATGACGTGACGTGGTCGGTCACGGGGCTGTTGGGCCGCGGCGCCGGCACCATGCTTGCCGCCCGACTGCTGGAACCGGTCCTGGCGCAGGAGCCCGACCGAATCAGCTCCCAGCTCAGTGTCCTGAAGTCGTGGCTGGGCGAAAACGGCAACTGGGACGCCACCGCCAAAGTCCTGGGCATGCACCGGAACAGCGTGCGGCGCCAGATCAATGCACTGGCCGAGCTGCTGGCCATGGACCTTGGTTCCGCCCAGGTGCGGGCGGAACTTTGGATTGCCCTGCAGTACGTGGACGGCCAGGAGGACGGGATCGTTCAGATACCCCAGGACCGGTAGAGCTCCGGGCGGCGTTCCCGCAGGTAGGGCACCACGTCACGGGCTTTTCGGGCGGCGTTCGGATCCACCTCGGCGTACAGGAGCTCGGCTCCCGGTCCCGCCGTGGCCAGCAGCGAACCATCCGGTCCGGCAATGACACTGCCGCCGAGGAATTCGCAGCCGTCCTCGGTTCCGGAGTGGTTGGCATAGGCGATGGTCAGTTGGCTTTCCAGCGCGCGGGCCCGGAGCAGGACCTGGGGAACGGTCTCGAAGCCGTGCGCCAGTGCGGTGGGCACCAGGAGCAGCTCGGCTCCGCCCAGCGCGGCGGCCCTGACCGTTTCCGGAAATTCCACGTCGTAGCAGATCACCATTGACGTCCGCAGGCCGTTGAAATCGACGACGGCGGGACCCGCCTCCGCGGGGCTGAACGCCGCGCGTTCGTCATCACCAAAGAGGTGCACCTTTGCGTAGCTGAGAAGCTCGGCCCCCGCGGCGTCGACCAGCGTGGAGGTGATGTGCCAGCTGCCCCCGTCCGTGACTGACGGCAGGCTATAGACCAGTCCGATCCCGTGGCGGCGCGCGATGCCCGACAGTGTCTCCCTGATGGCGGGAAGACCGGTGGGGTCCAGCTCCGCGCGGAGCCGCAGCGGCGCGTAGCCCACGGGAAACAGCTCCGGGGTGACCAGGACTGCGGCGCCCGCCGCGGCGGCCGTCCGGGCAGCCGCATCCAGGGCAGCGCAGTTTGCGTCGACGTCCAGTACGCGGGCGTTTGCCTGCATTAGGGCCAGCAGCACCGTTACCACCTCACATGATCGGGACGGCCGCAGGAAGTATGCGTCCGCTTTTTCCAGCCTAGCCACCGGCCCCGAACGGCATCCCGGGCCAATTGCACCGGTCAAGGCCTCAAGATGGACGGATCATCCCATCATTTTGTCTCATCCGGCAGACTCCCTGCGTTAACTTCTTGACTACAATAGTCAAAGTAGGGCAGTCTTCTTTTCATGTCCGCCATACCGCGCTCGACGAAGAGCAAGCCAAAGAATCCGGGATCCCAGTCCGCCCTCCGGCAACTGAACCAGCAACGGATTATCGAGACACTCATGAGCGGCCCGTCCACCCAGGCCGAGCTTGCGCGCCAAACCGGACTCTCCACTGCCACGGTGTCCAACATCGTCAAAATCATGCAGGACGCGGGCCTGGCGTCCACAGAACCGATCACCAGTTCCGGACGCCGGGCGCTCAACGTGAGACTCAACAGCAACGGCGCAGTGGCGGTGGGAATCGACTTCGGCCGACGGCACCTGCGCGTGGTCCTGGCATCCCTGAGCTACCACGTGATCGCCGAGGAATCCGTCCTGCTGCCCCTAGGCCATCAGGCGGAAGAAGGCATCCGGGCTGCCGTCGCACTGCTGGATAAACTACTGCAGCAAAGCGGCGTGGACCGGACCCTGGTGGTGGGCGCCGGCGTCGGAATTCCCGGCCCCATCGACCGCCGGACCGGCACCGTAGCGCAGGGCGCCATCCTACCGGAATGGGTGGGCATCAGCATCCTTCACCATCTGGAGGAAACGCTCAAAATTCCCGTGTTCGTTGACAACGACGCTAATCTGGGCGCTTGGTCCGAGGTTACCTGGGGGCCGCATTCGGGTGTGAGCAACCTGATGTTCCTCAAAATCGGATCGGGTATCGGTGCGGGCCTCATCCTCAACGGTGCGCCCTACTACGGCACCGTTGGCATTACCGGTGAAATCGGCCATGCAACTATCCACGAGCACGGACTCGTATGCCGCTGCGGCAACCGTGGCTGCCTGGAAACCATTGCCTCCACCACCACCATGATGGAGCTGCTGGGCCGCGGAGAAGACCCGCCCTTGACACCTGCGGACATAGTGTGCAAAGCCCTGGCGCGCGACTCCGCAACGCTCAGGGTGGTGGACGATGCGGGTCTGGCAGTTGGGCGTGCCCTGGGCAACGTAGCGAACCTGATCAACCCTGAAGTCATCGTGGTGGGCGGTCCCCTCGCGGGACTGGGCGACCTGCTGCTCGATCCCATTCGGCGGGGGCTTATCCGGCATGCAGTGCCGGTGATCGGCGAGACCACCACACTGACGATGTCCTCCCTGGGGGACCGCGCGGAGGCTTTGGGAGCAGCCGCACTGGTGTTCCAGCATGCCGGGATCCGGCGTACGTAGCCATTTCGTTATCTTGGAAATTGCGTTAAAGACTTGACGACAACCGGTGTGATCCAGTTTACTTTTTCATCAGACGACCCTGCGCTTTGCTGGGCGGACAAAGAAGTCATGCATTGGAGGCGTAAGGGCAAATGACGTCCCACATCACGCACACTGACCCGGTCATCCTGGAGATGCGCTCCATCACCAAGGAATTTCCCGGCGTCAAGGCATTGTCGGAAGTAAGCCTGCGGGTCAAGGCCGGCGAGATCCACGCGATTTGCGGCGAAAACGGCGCCGGCAAATCCACACTGATGAAGGTGCTCTCTGGCGTTTACCCGTTCGGCAGCTACGACGGCGACATTGTGTACCAGCACGAGGTCCAGCAGTTCAAGGACATCCGGGCCAGCGAGGCGGCCGGCATCGTGATCATCCACCAGGAGCTGGCACTGATCCCGGAGCTCTCCATCATGGAGAACATCTTCCTAGGCAACGAACCGACCAAGCGAGGCGTCATCAACTGGGCAGAGGCGCGCCTCCGGTCCACCGAACTGCTGGCCCGGGTGGGACTCAGGGAAGACCCGGACACCCCCATCAAGGAGATCGGCGTCGGCAAGCAGCAGCTGGTGGAAATCGCCAAGGCGCTGAACAAGGCGGTCAAGATCCTCATTCTGGACGAGCCAACCGCGGCGCTGAACGAATCCGATTCCCAGCACCTCCTGGACCTGATGCTGGGCCTCAAGGGCAAAGGCATCACCTCGATCATCATTTCCCATAAGCTCAACGAGATCGAACAGATCGCCGATTCCATCACCATCATCCGGGACGGCAAGTCGATCGAAACGCTCGATGTCAAAGCCGACGGCGTCGACGAGGACCGCATCATCAAGGGCATGGTGGGCCGGGCCCTGGAGTCCCGCTTCCCCGACCACACCCCCAAGATCGGTGACGTGTTCTTCGAGGTCAAGAACTGGAACGTGGCCCACCCGCAGATCCAGGACCGGATGGTCTGCAAGAACTCGAACTTCTTTGTGCGGCGCGGGGAGATTGTGGGATTCGCCGGACTCATGGGAGCCGGCCGCACCGAACTGGCCCGTTCCGTCTTCGGGCGGTCCTACGGCCACTTCGTCTCGGGCCAGGTCTACGTGGACGGCAGGGAAGTGACACTCAAGAGTGTCCACCAGGCCATCGACGCCGGCCTCGGCTACGTAACGGAGGACCGGAAGTCGCTGGGACTGAACCTCCTCGACGACATCAAGACCACCACGGTCTCGGCCAACCTCGAGAAGATCAGCAAGCGCAGCGTGGTGGACACCAACAAGGAGTTCACGGTCGCCGAGCAGTACCGGAAGTCCCTGCGGACCAAGGCCCCGTCGGTTGAGGAAGGGGTTGCCAAGCTCTCCGGCGGCAACCAGCAGAAGGTGGTCCTGGCCAAGTGGATGTTCACGGATCCTGAACTGCTGATCCTGGATGAACCCACCCGCGGTATCGACGTCGGAGCCAAGTACGAGATTTACGGCATCATCCAGCAGCTCGCCAACCAAGGAAAGGGTGTCATTGTGATTTCTTCCGAGCTCCCTGAACTGCTGGGGCTCTCTGACCGCATCTACACGATCTTCGAGGGCGCCATCACCGGGGTTCTCGATAAGGAGGAAGCCAGCCAGGAAAGCCTGATGAAGCTGATGACCTCCGCCCGAAAAGCCGCCTGATCCGCTGCAGCCTTCCAGAACCTTCCAGATACAAGGACTGAAAAACAATGAACGCGCTTAAGAAACTCTTCGGTGGCGACACCCGCCAGTTCGGCATGATCTTTGCCTTGGTGGCTCTGATAGTTCTCTTCCAGTGGCTCACAGGCGGCATCACGCTCACTCCGGGCAACGTCATCAACCTCTTCAACGGCAACTCCTACATCCTCATCCTCGCCATCGGCATGGTGCTGGTCATCATCGCCGGACACATTGACCTGTCGGTGGGTTCCGTGGCGGCGTTCGTCGGCATGGTGGTGGCCATCGCCATGCGGGACTGGAACATCCCCTGGTTCCTGGCGATCCTGCTCGGCCTGGGTCTGGGTGCCCTGATCGGCGCATGGCATGGCTGGTGGACGGCATACGTCGGAATTCCGGCGTTCATCGTGACCCTGGCGGGCATGCTGATCTTCCGCGGGGCGCAGCAGTTCGTTGGCCAGTCCAACTCGATTCCTGTCCCCCGGGAGTTCCAGTACATCGGTGCCGGCTATCTCCCCGAAATTGGACCGAATACCGGATTCAACAATCTCACGCTGCTCCTCGGACTCGCCGCCGTTGCGTTCGTGGTCTACAGCGAAGTACGGCGCCGCCGCTCCGCCAAGGCGCTCGGAGCCGAGGTTTCGGAAACCTGGGTCAGTGTCCTCAGGCTCGTCCTAATCTGCGGCGCGATTCTCTACGCCACCTACCTGTTTGCCACCGGCCGCCCAGGCACGTCCTTCCCGATCCCCGGCCTGATCCTCGCCGTGATGGTTCTGATCTACGGCTTCGTCTCTTCCAAGACGGTGGTGGGGCGCCACGTCTACGCAGTGGGCGGCAACCGCCACGCAGCCGAGCTGTCCGGTGTGAAGTCAAAGAAGATCAACTTCCTGGTCATGATGAACATGTCCATCATCGCCGGGCTCGCCGGAATGATCTTTGTGGCCCGCTCAACCTCTGCCGGACCGTCGGACGGTACCGGCTGGGAGTTGGACGCCATCGCGGCTGTCTTCATCGGCGGCGCCGCCGTGACGGGCGGTGTGGGTACCGTCATCGGATCAATCATCGGTGGCCTGGTCATGGCTGTCCTGAACAACGGCCTGCAGCTCCTCAGTGTCGGTGCCGACTGGCAGTCCATGATCAAGGGTCTGGTGCTGCTGGTGGCCGTGGCCATCGACGTCTACAACAAGTCACAGGGCCGGGCATCGATCATCGGGCTCATGATGAAGAACTTCAACCGCCCGTCCGGCGCACCTGGCACACCGCTGCAGCCGGATGAAGTCACCTCCACCAAAGAAACCATTTCCAGGGAAGCCTGAGCAATTCAGGTTCCGGAACCAAACCCCAAAAAGAAAGTGGACCAAGAAATGCGAATGATTGGTAAAGCAGGAAAGGCAGCAGCGATAGCTGCGATCGCCGCACTGGCGCTGACGGCCTGCGGACGGGCCGAACCCGGCACCTCCAGCGGCACCACTGGTGCAACCGGAGGCTTCGCACAGGACTCCGCCATCGGCGTCGCGCTTCCCAAAAAGACCAGCGAAAACTGGGTGCTGGCAGAGAAGCTGTTCAACGACGGACTCAACAGCGCCGGTTTCAAGCCGACTGTCCAGTTCGCCAACAACGGCGTGGCTGAGCAGCAGAACCAGATCAGCGCCATGATCGCCAAGGGTGCCAAGGTGATCATCGTGGGTGCCCTCGACGGCTCCCAGCTGGGGACCCAGCTCCAGCAGGCCAAAGATGCAGGCGCCACGATCATCGCCTACGACCGCCTCCTCCTGAACACGGCAAACGTGGACTACTACGTGGCTTACGACAACTTCAAGGTGGGCGAGCTCCAGGGCCAGGCCCTCCTGGACGGCATGAAAGCCAAGAAGCCCTCCGGACCGTACAACATCGAACTGCTGGCGGGTTCACCGGATGATGCCAACGCGAAGGTATTCTTCGACGGCGCCATGAAGGTCCTCAAGCCGAAGATCGACGACGGCACCCTGAAGGTGCTCTCCGGCCAGACGACGTTTGAAAAGGCTGTTACGCAGGACTGGAAGGCTGAGAACGCCCAGCGCCGGATGGATACCCTCCTGACCGGCTCCTACGGCACGGCGTCGCTGGACGGTGTCCTGTCACCGAACGACACCCTCGCCCGTGCAGTCATCACCTCCGTCAAGGCGGCCGGCAAGCCGCTTCCGGTCATCACCGGCCAGGACTCGGAGGAGCAATCGGTCAAGTCCATCCTTGCCGGCGAGCAGTACTCAACCATCAACAAGGACACCCGCAAGCTCGTTGAGCACGCGATCGTGATGGTCAAGGATCTCCAGGCAGGCAAGACACCTGAGGTCAACGACGACAAGTCCTACAACAACACGGTGAAGACCGTACCCGCCTTCCTCCTGCCGCCGGTCATCGTGACCGCCGCCAACGTGAAGACGGCCTACGTGGACGATCCGGTACTGGGCCCGCTGACCAAGTAACACGGTCTAAGTAACGCGGTCCACCGGACACCACCGTTTACATAGAATGCCCCGGCTCCCCACAGGGAGCCGGGGCATTCCGCGTTTCACAGCCCAAACACAGCTTCGGCCGTCTTCCTGCACAGGCCCGGCCGCGAGGGTAGGAGCAGATGCTGGCCTTCCGCCGGCCCCAGATCCTAGGAGTACAGTGAGCGTCTTTGCCCGTAGTGTTGGCAATGCCTTCAGAAACAAGGTCCGAACAGCTGCGGTGGTGGCAGTCCTGGCCGTCGCGATTGGACTTGCATCGCTTCCGCGCTGATCAGCACCAACACGAGTACGACGGCGGCCACCACCGCCGGTCGCGGGGCCGCCATGGCCGGCGCTGCCGGCGCCGCCGGAATGCCGGGCGGCGGTGCTGGCTTACCCTGCGGCCAGGGAGGGCCCCTTGGCGGCGCTTCCCAGCTGCTGACATCGGTCACCGCCAGCGCCTCCCCCTGTGTCATCGCCGCCGGCATTGCAGCGGTGTCGGCGCGGCCATCATCGGCGCCCTGGTCCCTGCGCTGCTCACGGAGCGCATCCGTCCCATCGAAGTCCTACGAGGAGAATAGCCATGATTGAAGTCAAGAACCTCGTCCGCACTTCAACTCCGGTGACCGCACCATCAAGCCGGTCAACGACGTCAGTTTCGTTCTCGAACAGGGCACGCTGGCCTCCATCGTCGGCAACTGCGGCAGGGGCTAGAGCACACTGTTGTCCCTCCTGGGTGCGCTGGACAAACCCACCAGCGGAGACGTCGTCGTCAACGGCGTGAGCCTGGCCGGGATGCCGGCCGGCAAGCTGACCGGGTACCGGCGGCGGGATATCGGGTCGGTTTCCAGCAGTTCAACCTGATCCCCAACCTTTCCGCGTTGGACAACGTCATGCTGCCCGTGGAGTGCGCAGGGCGGAGCGTCGGCAGCGGGCAACCTTGATGAGCAGACGGGCGATCACATCTTCGAACTGCTAAGCTCGCTCAGCCGTGACCACAACACCACCATCCTCGTGGTCACGCACGATAAGGCGTTGGCCAACAAGACGGGCCGCCGCTTCAGGCTCAGCAGGGCAGACTGCCGGAAGAACCGGCGCGCCTTGGTCTGCCGTCCGCACTGGTCTGAGTGAGAGGATGGGCACCATGAGTGCGCCCATTGCCACGCCGTGGCTGTCCAGTCAGTCCGATCAGAATCCCCGGTCTGCCACCGGTAAACGGCTGCGGTGGGGCGTCATAGCCACCGGCGGGATCGCGCGATCGGTGTCGCAGGATCTGGCACTGCTTCCAGACGCCGAGCTCTACGCCGTCAGTTCCCGCGCGCAGGGCACCGCGGAGACTTTCGCGGCGGACTACGGTTTCGCCAAGGCGTACGGGGACGACGACGGCGTGCCCGGCTACCAGCGGCTGCTCGCCGATGAGTCGGTGGACGTTGTCTACGTCGCCACGCCGCACGCACAGCACCACCAGATTGTGCTCGCTGCGCTCAATGCGGGCAAGCACGTCCTGTGCGAAAAGGCGTTCACCATCAATGCTAGGGAAGCTAGCGAGCTCGTCGCGCTTGCCCGGGAACGGAAGCTCTTCCTCATGGAGGCTGTGTGGAGCCGCTTCCTCCCGGGCATGCAGCGGGCGTTCGAGATTGCCGCGTCCGGGGAGCTCGGGGACGTGCACTGGGTGACCGCTGACTTGGGTTTTCCTGCGCCGTATTCCCCGACGTCCAGGCTGTGGGCCAGGCAGGACGGTGGCGGGGCACTCCTGGACATCTCGGTCTACCCGCTGCTGTGGGCGGTGGGAACGCTGGGGTTCCCGCAGACCGTCAGTGCCACGGGCTTCATTAATGACGACGGCGTGGACGCCCAGAATGCTCTGACGCTCGGCTACAACCATGGTGCCCAGGCCCAGCTGACGTCCTCGCTCCTGGCGTACGGTCCACGGACTGCCACCGTGGCGGGCAGCCTGGGCTACCTCCAGAGTGTGGGTTCCATCAACAATCCGCGGGAATTGGTGATCGGCGTCGGCCGGGAAGGGGCGCGCACGGAGACGTTCGACGTCGTCGGGATCGGCTACACCTACGAACTGCGCGAGGTGACCCGCTGCATCCAGCAGGGTCTCACCGAGAGTCCCGTCATGCCGCTGGAGGATTCCATTAAGACCATGCGGCTCTTTGACGGAGTACGCGGGCAGCTGGGCGTCAGCTACCCCAATGATGCCCACTGAAGGGCAGAATTCTTCCATTCAGGTCTGTGACTTTTTTGTAAACAGGCTTCACACTCCACTTTCGGATATCGATGGGTGATTGACAAATTAGTAAATTTGCTGGATCTATTTTCCATTTCCCTAGACTTGCGCCACGCGAGAGTCTTACGCTGATGAAATCGTAGATCTCAACGGTACTTGGGGGTGGTACGCATGGCTAAAGTTCGATCGCCGTGGGGTGCGCTCCGGCCGCTTCTGCTCGCAGGTGCGGTGACCGCTACTTGGCTGACACTCTCCGCTTCCGCCGCAACGGCAGACTCTTCAAGAGATTCAGGATCCCTTCTGGGCGGCCTCACTTCATCGGACTCATCCCTGACAGCACCGTTGACCGTCCCTGTCTCTCCCGTTCTTGAGGCCGCGCCGCCGGCTCCTTCGCCTACCGGACTCCTGCAGCCCGTGGTGGGCAGTGTGGCCGGCACGGCGGATCAGCTGATCGCCGCCGTCCCTGTGGTGAAGAGTGTGATTCCGGCGGGCACCGTCACGGCCGTGGCTGTCCCGGTTGCCGCAGTGGTGGATACCGCTGCAGATGACCTGGTTGAGACCATTGCCCAGCCACTCTCCGATGCCGCACCAGTACTTGCGCCTGTTCTGAAGCCCGTAGTGGACCTGGTAGATGCGACTGTTCCGTCCTCACCGATCACACGGCCCGGGCTGCTGCCGCTTGACGAGATTGCCGCTGTCGGCAAGACCTCGACCGTCATGGACGCCCCAGCTGCAGCAACCGCTGCGGAAGGGCACTTCACAGCCCACGCGACCGCACACTCCCCCGGCATTTCCGAGAACTTGCTTACAGTCAATGAAATGTCGCCGCTTCCGGTTCCGGCCAGCACAGAAATGCGCGCAGCCCCGGCAGAAAGCCCCTGGACAGCCGATCCTTCCACGCCTCCGGCTCCGGCAGGACCTGCTTCGGGGGCAGGGAGCGGCGCTTCGCCCTCCGGCCCCTCAGGCTCTGCTGCCTGGCTGGACGAGTTCGGTTTCAACCTGCCGCATACGGGGTCCTTCCCCATCAGCGGATCATCTGAACACGCCCCTTCCCCGGTGTCATTCGACCCCGGTTCCTCTCCTGACTAGTTGAGCCCTCCTGCCCTTTTGGGCAGAACACGGCCTCAAGGCGCTGACCAGCGCCCCAAATCAACTTCTCAGGAGACATCATCATGAATTGCAACCTTCGCAGGGGGCTGCTCAGCACCCTCTTTGCCGGCGGGCTACTGGCCTTCGGCGCCACCGCAGCCAGCGCCGCGGACACAAACAGCGGACCGGACCTTTCCGCGTCCGCCCTGGTCTCAGCGGCGGCATCCGTGGACACGACGTCGTTGGGTCTGCTGGGTGGCCCAACGCAGTCGGATACTGCGGACGTCGCTGCAGTAGTCGACGTCAACTCAGGAGTCAACCTCCTCGGCAACACCAACGGCAACAGCACCACCGCCGACATCGAAGCCGACATCGACCTGGGCCTCGGCCTAGGTGATGGCATCCTCGACAACACCAACGGCAACAGCACCACCGCCGACATCGAAGCCGACATCGACCTGGGCCTCGGCCTAGG
>NZ_JBVAYW010000009.1:0-113640 GCF_055412845.1 Pseudarthrobacter adonitolis
ACTGGGCATCAACGATTCAATTCGCTCCCATTGGGCATCGGTCAGGACTGCAGTGCGCGACATAGTTCCAGCCTGCCAAAGCCGTCACGAACCAATTGGGAGACACGCCCTAGTGGGGGCCCAAAACGGCGCTTACGGAACAACCGATGGGGAGTTCACTGGAACTTCACCTCGCTGACGGCTGCGCGTCGGAACCGGCTGGCAGGGTGGGCGGGACCCGATCGTAAATTTGGAGGCACCCCTTGTCTGAAACGACAGCCCGCAAGTTCACCCTGCTGCCCATGCTTGGCCACACCAAGGGCAAGCGCAGTGCCGTCACCTGCGCCTTGAAGTGCGACAACGCCTGCGCCGGCGATGTCTGCAACACCAGCTCCAACAGCTACTTCCGGGACATCGCGTCCGCCACCATGTCCCGCCGCGCGGCCCTGGGCTTCGGCGCAGCCGGTGCGCTCGCTGTCGTACTCGGCAGCGCCATTAGCTCCGCGGAACCGGCAGTTGCCGGCGGTCCCGGCCTGGCCCCCGCCGCGAAGGAAGGCTTCGCGAAGTCGAAGCTGAAGTTCACGCCGATCGCTCCGGTGGATGCCGCCGTCGACGCGTTCACCGTGCCGGAAGGCTTCACCTGGCAGCCCGTCATCCGCTGGGGCGACCCGATCTTCAACGGCACGCCGGACTTCGATCTGAACAACCAGACGGCCGCCGCGCAGGAGAAGCAGTTCGGCTACAACAACGACTACACGGACATCCTGGAGATTCCGAACACCAAGGGCCGCCGCGCCGTGCTGTTCGCCAACCACGAATACACCAACGAGAGCATCATGTTCCCGGCCACCATGCCGGCCGCCGACGTCCGCGCGGTGGGGGCGGCTGCGCACGGGCTGACCGTCGTCGAGCTCGAGCGCAAGAACCTCACCAAGCCGTGGACCTACGTCAAGGGTGCGCCGCTGAACCGCCGGTACCTGAACAACACCGTCTACGAACTGACCGGCCCCGCCGCGGGTTCCGCCCTGGTCAAGACCAAGGATGACCAGGCAGGCCGCTTCATCAAGGGCACCCTGGGCAACTGCGCCGGCGGCACCACCCCGTGGGGCACCATCCTCTCCGGCGAGGAAAACTTCAACGGCTACTTCGTCTCCCCGGGCACGTCCGCTGGCGACAAGCGCTACGGCCTGACCTCCAAAGCCACCGCCCGCAAGTGGGAACTGGACGATCCGCGCTTCGACACCCGCAACGCCGGCTACGAGAACGAGGCCAACCGCTTCGGCTGGATCGTGGAAGTTGACCCGTTCGACCCCAACTCCACGCCCAAGAAACACTCCTCCCTGGGCCGCTTCAAGCACGAGGGCGCAAACGTCATCATCGCCGAGTCGGGGCATGTTGTGGCGTACTCCGGCGACGACGAGCGCTTCGATTACCTGTACAAGTTCGTCTCCACGGACAAGTACATCGAGGGCGACCGCAAGCACAACATGACGCTGCTCTCCGCGGGTAACCTCTACGTGGCCAAGTTCACGGGCAACTCGCCAGCTGCCGAGATCACGGGGGTTGGCACCGTACCTGCCGACGGAGCCTTCGACGGCACCGGCAAATGGTTGCCGCTCGTTGTGGACGGCAAGTCCGCAGTGGCAGGCATGTCCGTTGAAGAGGTTCTGGTGTACACCCGCCTCGCCGCCGACAAGGTTGGTCCCACCAAGATGGACCGCGCCGAGGACGTCCAGCCCAGCCTGCACACCGGCAAGGTATACGTTGCCTGCACCAACAACTCGGACCGCGGCAAAGCCGGCAAGGAAGGCGCCACCGAGGTCAACCCGCGCAACCTGAACCGTGACGGCCACATCGTGGAAATCACTGAGACCGGCGACCAGACCTCCACAGGGTTCACCTGGAACCTGCTGATGGTCTGCGGCGATCCGGGCCAGGGCGACGCGACCTACTTCTCCGGCTTCCCCGTGGACAAGGTCTCGCCCATCTCCTGCCCGGACAACCTCGCGTTCGACTCCGTGGGCAACCTCTGGATCTCCACCGACGGCGCCCCCTCGGGCATCGGCAAGGCTGATGGGCTGTTCAAGGTCACCCTCGAGGGCGCCGAGCGCGGCAAGGTGGAGCAGTTCCTCGCCGTCCCGCGTGACGGCGAGACCTGCGGACCGATCATCCACGACGAAGAGCGCACCGTCTTCGTTTCCGTGCAGCACCCAGGTGAGGACGGCACGTTTGAAAAGCAGCTGTCCTTCTTCCCGGACTACGTCAAGGAAGGCGCGACGCCGGCACCCGGCCAGGCGCGGGCGCCCCGTCCGTCCGTGGTCCAGGTGTTCCGCGGCTGAGTCCGTTTCCCCGCCCCCGGACGCTCTCTCACTTCCTGCGGGTTTTTGGCCGACGCTCTCTCACTTTCTGTCCCTCCCTGGGCGGAAAGTGAGAGAGCGTCTGCCGTTTTGGTGCAAAAGGTGAGAGAGCGTTTCAGGGGATGGCAAACTGGTTCGGTGACTTCCCTGAACTCCCTCGCCGCCGCGCGGATCGCCGTCGACGCCCTGACCGACGGCGGCGTCCAGTACGTGGTGGTCTCGCCCGGATCGCGTTCCGCCCCCATGGCTTACGCCCTGGCCGAGGCCGAAGCGGCAGGCCGCGTGGAACTCCTGGTCCGCATCGACGAGCGCAGCGCAGGTTTCACCGCCCTTGGCCTGGCCCTGTCCACCGGCTCCCCGGCGGCCGTCCTCACCACGTCAGGCACCGCCGTCGGGAACCTCATGCCCGCGGTGATGGAGGCCAACCACGCCGCCGTGCCGCTGGTGGTGGTGTCCGCGGACCGGCCCGAGGAACTGCAGGGCACCGGCGCCAACCAGACCACAATCCAGCTGGACCTGTTCGGCGAGCACGTGCGCTTCGCCGCCGATGTCCCGGCCGGCAGCAGCCCGGTCCGCGCGGTGGAAACGGCATTGGCCGCCGCCACGGGCGCGTTTTCCGACCTCGCCCCAGGGCCCGTCCAGCTCAACCTCGCGTTCCGCGACCCGCTGGTGCCCGCACCGGGGGAAGAGATGCCGACGGCGGCCGGGCACCCCCGGTTCCGGATCGGTACCGATCCGCTCACCATGAACCTGCCGCCCGCCCCTGCCTCGTTGAAGGAGAGGCGCACCGTGGTGCTGGCAGGGCACGACGCCGGGCCCGTCGCCGAAGCGTTCGCCCGCGCGAACGGGCTGCCGCTGCTCGCGGAACCCTCCTCCAACGCCCGCTTCGGTCCCAACGCCGTGGGCCCGTACCGGCTGCTGCTAGAGCACTTCGGACCGTCCTCGGCACAGCCCGTCGAACGGGTGGTGATGTTCGGCCGGCCCACCCTGTCCCGGCCTGTTGCAGCACTCTTGGAGCGGGCCGACGTGCCGTCCGCGCTGTACCAGCCGATTCCCGTGGCCTGGTACCAGCCCGGCCGGCGCACCGAACTTCAGCTGGAGGACCTGGCCGACCTCGCTGATTTCGCTGGCCGCGGCCCGTCCGACTGGCTGGACACCTGGGTGCTGGCCGGAGCCGCCGCGCAGCACGCGCTCGACGGCGTCCTGGCCGCCGAGCCCGCCGCCACCGGACCGTCCGTGGGCGCCCTGGTCTGGCAGCACGCCCGCGGCCAGCTGATGCTGGGATCCTCCAACGGCATCCGCGACGTTGACCTTGCAGGCCTGCCCGCCGCCGAGCCTGCGGCCACGGTTTACGCCAACCGCGGCCTGGCCGGGATCGACGGCACCATCTCCACCGCCACCGGAATCGCCCTCGGTGGCCGGCAGGAAACCACAGTACTGCTGGGCGACGTCACCTTTCTGCACGATGCCGGCGGCCTGCTCCTGGGCTCGGGAGAGGCCGAGCCCGGACTGCGGATCGTGGTGCTGAACGACGCCGGCGGTGCCATCTTCGATCTGCTGGAGCACGGGGCTGTGCGTGAATCCGGACGCTACACGGACGCCGTCGAGCGCCTCTTCGGCACCCCCCACACCGTGGACATCGCGGCACTCGCCGCAGCGTACGGCGTCGGGCATTGCGCGGTAAGTACGACGGCGGGACTCGCCGAAGCGCTCGCCACGCCTGTGACGGGCCGCAGCATCGTCGAAGTCCGCACGGACCGGGTTGGCCTCCGCGCCCTGCACGCCCGCACCAAGGCCGCAGTGGCTGCCGCCGTCGCGGGAGTCCTGGCTGGTTAGCGACGCGGTAAGTATCTGGCGCCACGCATATCCCTTGTCGCTCGGATATGCCCTGACGCGGCCCGTTTCGTGGGCGTCAGATCGTATGCGAGTCGATTGCGAACGTGCGCGTCGATCGTGGTGCAGTTGGTTTTCCACATGCGGCAGCTTGATCTGTCGCACAGTGCGCGCACCTGGCATCTTCGGCCGACCTTCCACTGCTGCTCTTGGCCCGTGACCGCATCCAGCATGGACTGACCGCCAAGGACCTCGCCAAACGCGTCAGGGCCGGTTCGCTTGTCCGGATCCGGCACGGCGTCTACACCGGCGGCCCCGCGTGGAAGCGACTTAAGCCTTGGGAACAGTACAGGCTCCGGATCAGCGCGGCGGCGGAAACCTTCGAAAGCACGACCGTGTTTGCCCCACATTCCGCGGCATCCGTTTGGAGCATCCCCACCATTGGCGCGCACATGCAGTCCACGCCCTGACGATGAAGAACGACGGCGGCCGGTCCCGTGCCGGAGTTGTCCGCCACTTCGCTGATCCCGCGGGTTTGACTGTGCTCCGGCGGGAGGGCTTGCTCGTCACCGGCCGCGTCCGGACTGTCCTGGATCTGGCCGCGTTTACCCCGTTCACGGAGGCGGCAGCGCCGCTGGACCATGTGTTGAAATCGGACCGGGCCCTGCGACTGCCGGCCCTCACCAAGGATGAGTTAGTAGCGGGCATCGGCGCGAACTACTCGGCGGCGGCCGGGCGAAGGATTCTGGCGGCCTTGGCTTTCGCGGATCCTTTGTCCGGTTCGGCGGGGGAGTCCTACAGCCGTTCGCTGATCCAGGTCGCCGGCTTCGAAACCCCGGTCCTGCAACAAGCCATCCACGAAGCCATCCACGACCAGGACGGACTTGTGGGCTATGCCGACTTCTATTGGAAGCTGGCCAAGGTGGTGGGCGAATGCGATGGCGTGGAGAAGTACGTCTGATGGAGCCTGGGAAGCTGGAACGCATGCTGGCAGCGGCCGGCGTACCCCGCCGTCGTCCACGTTCCGCCGAATTCGACGCGCGAAAGACCCTATGACGCGCATATGCCCTGCCACTACCGGAATTCCGATAGCGACAGGGCATATGCGAGTCGCCACGCAACGGCCGCGTCAGCAGCGGCGCGGAAACGCGGGCGTCTACTCCTCGATCTCGATGTGCGTCGGGTCCAGGACGCGGCGCAGGAACTCTTTGGTGCGGGCCTGGGTGGGGGCGCTGACGACCTGCTCGGCCACGCCTTCCTCCACCACCACGCCGCCGTCCATAAACACCACGCGGTCAGCCACCTCGCGGGCGAAGCCCATTTCGTGGGTCACCACCAGCATGGTCATGCCCTCCTTGGCCAGGTTCCGCATGACCGAGAGGACATCGCCCACGGTCTCGGGGTCCAGCGCGGAGGTGGGCTCGTCAAAGAGCATCAGCTCAGGGTCCATGCTCAGCGCCCGGGCAATGGCCACGCGCTGCTGCTGGCCGCCCGAAAGCTGGTCCGGGAAACGGTCGGACAGGTGGCCCAGCCCCACACGGTCCAGGTTGTGCTGCGCCACCTTGTCGGCTTCGGACTGGGACCGCTTCAGCACCTTGGTCTGGGCGATGGTGCAGTTCCGTTTGGCATCCAGGTGCGGGAACAGGTTGAACTGCTGGAACACCATGCCCACCTTGCGGCGCATCCTGTCGATGTCCACATCTGGGTCCGTGGCCTCGAAGCCGCCCACGTGGATGGCGCCCTCGTTGGGCTGCTCCAGCAGGTTGACGCAGCGCAGGAGGGTGGACTTGCCGGACCCTGAGGGGCCGATCAGGCACACCACTTCACCCGGGGCCACGTCCAGGCTAATGCCCTTGAGGACCTCGTTGCTGCCGTAGGACTTGCGGAGGTCCTTGATGGACACGCCGGCGGCGTTCACGGTCGCCGCTGAACCGCGGGAGTTGTTTTCGACGTCGTTCATGACTTCCCTGCCTATCGCTTGGTCCGCGCGGAGCGGGTTTCGAACTTCCGGGCCAGGAGGCTCAGCGGGATGGTGATCACCAGATAGAAGGCACCGGCAACGAGGAGCGGCGTGAGGCCCGCACCCAGGCTGGAGATGCCGTCACGGCCGAACTTGGTGAGCTCGTACTGCGACGCGGTCAGGCCCAGCACATAGATCAGCGAGGAGTCCTTGGTGAGCAGGATGACCTCGTTGGTCAGCGGCGGAAGCACAATCTTGAACGCCTGCGGAATGACGATGGACACCATGGCCCGCCACTGGGGCATGCCCAGCGAGCGTGCGGCTTCCAGCTGGCCCTTGGGAACTGCCTGCAGGCCGGCGCGGAGCGTTTCCGCGATGTAGGCCGCGGCCACCATGCCCAGCGAAACCATCACCACCACAGTGACGTCCCAGGAGACACCGAAGGCCAGGGGGACGCCGTAGCCGAACGCGATGAACACGAGCAGCGCCGGGATACCGCGGAAGAACTCGATGTAGCCGGTGGCGATCCAGCGGTAGAGCGGGAAGGTGGAGAGCTTCATTAAGGCCAGCAGGAGTCCGCCGGAGAGGCCAACAACGAAGCCGAGGAACGTATAGATCAGGGTATTTTTCAGGCCCACCAGGAGGATGTCCGGGAAGATCGGGCCGATCTTGCCGAAGTTGAAGACGCTGTTGCCGATGGTCCTCCAGTCCGTGGCCAGAATCAGTGCGGCCACGGCCACGATGAAGATTCCGGCCTGGACATACAGGCTCACTCTGGCCCGTTGACGTGCGGTCATTGCCATGGGGTGCTCACATTCGTTGTGCGCGGCTGAGGCCCCGGACGTACTGCGGTACAGCTTGTCCGGGGCCCCAGCGGCGTAATTCTCAGGGCTGCGTGGTTCTCAGGCCGAAAGGCTTGGTCAGTTGGCGATCTCGCCGAACCAGGTGGTCTCGAACTTCTTCAGGGTGCCGTCGTCGGTAAGGCGCTTGAGAGTGCCGTTGACCTTCTCTGCCATGGCGGTGTTGCCCTTTTTGATGGAGATGCCAAGCTGCTCTCCGGTGGCGTACTTCTCGACGCTCTTGAACTTGGAATCGCCCTTGATGGCGTAGCCCAAGACGGACTGGTTGCCCAGTGCGGCGTCAATGGTGCCGGCCTGGAGTGCCTGGACCAAGAGGCCCGTGTCCTCGAACTGCTGGGCGTCGATCCCCTTGTCCTTGGCATAATCCGCGCCGGTGGTGGCCTGCTGGACGCCCACCTTCTTGCCCTTGGCATCGTCCAGGCTCTTGATGCCGGAGCCGTCGCTGGCTACGAGGGCCAAATCGTCGTCCAAGTAGGGGGTGGAGAAGTCCATGACGGCCTTGCGCGTGTCCGTGATGGAGATGGAGGAGATGGAGACGTCGCACTGGGTGAGCGCGGTGCCGGTCTCGATGGCCTCGAACGAGCTGTCCACTACGCTCAGTTCTGCCTTCAGGTCCTTGGCGACTTCTGCCGCGATGTCCATGTCGAATCCGACGGTCTTGCCGTCCTTCTGGAATTCGAACGGCTCGTAGGGGACGTCGGAGCAAACGGTGAGCTTGCCAGCGTTGATGAGCTGGATGCCGCCCTCGGACGCTGCCGGTGTGGAGCCGCCGCCGCACGCCGTAAGGGTGAGGGCGCCGGCGGCGAGGATTGCTACTGCCTTGGCGGCAATTTTGGCCGTAGCCAGGGACTTGGGCTGCATGTTTTTACCTTTTGTTGCAGGAGTATGCGGTACTAATCGGTTTATAGTGTAGCGCCGAAATAAGAGATGTGCATCACACGAAACTTAGTTTCACTATTGGATAACTAAAGCACAGCCGAAATCAAGTCCCGAGACCGCCAAGGTGGCTGCAGTTCCAGACACCCCACCTAACCGGGCAGCGGATAACGTCCCCGAACACGGGGTTTCGCGCCCGGGGTTTCGCGACGTTAAGTGCTGATCAGTTGGGGCTGCCTAGCTGCTGATCCCCAGCGATTCCAGCATCGGCCGGAACTTGGCCCAGGTCTCCGCCAGCTCGGCCTCAGGCTGGGAGCCGTCCACGATTCCGCAGCCGGCATATAACCGCGCTGTATGAGGATCCTCAATCACTGCGCCACGCAGCGCGATGCCCCATTCGCCATTCCCGGCAGCGTCGAGCCAGCCCACCGGCCCTGCGTACGGGCCGCGGTCCAGGTGCTCAAGCTTGCGGATCAGGGCGCCGGCCACCAGCGTGGGCGTGCCGCAAACCGCCGCCGTGGGGTGTAGGGCGTTGATCAGCGCGAGGCACGTAGGCACATGGCCCTCCACCTCGGCGAGCTCCGCCTTTACGTCCGACGCGAGGTGCCACACGTTCGGCAGTTCCAAAATGAAAGGCTCGTCGTGCGCGTTCATGGCCTCGGAAAACGGTGCCAGCTGCGACGTCAGCGACTGGATCGCGATCTCGTGCTCGTGCCGCTGCTTCTCTGACCCTGCCAGGACCCGCTCGGCATAATCCATGGGAATTCCGGCTTCACCGTGCGCATCGCGGCGGTCCAGCGTCCCTGCCAGCACGCGTGCCTGGGCGGTTCGGCCCTCCACCTGGATCAGCATCTCCGGGGTGGCGCCCACCAGCCCGTCCACGCCATAGGTCCAGCATTCGCGGTACCGCACGGCCAGCTCGCGCAGCACCTGCGCGGCGTTCACGCCCGACGGCACCGTGGCCACAATGTCCCGTGCCAGCACCAGTTTCTCCAGCGCACCGGTCCGGATCTCCGCCACGCCCGCGGCGACTGCAGCCATCCAGTCTTCCTCGCTGAGCGAGCCCGTGTGCAGGGTGGCTCCGTCGGCGGAAGGCATAGGACGTACGACGTCGCCAGCCGCCGCATCGAGGGCGCCGGACGTGCCGCCCCCGGCGGCGCCGGACTCACCGACGGCGCCGGCCGCACTAACGGCGCTGCCATCGGTCAGCCAGCCGTCCAGCGCGGCGAGGGCGCCCGCTTCGGTGAGTTCGCCGTCGTCGAACGTCAGCTGGGTGAGCCAGTACTGGCCGTCCCGGACGCCCACCACGATCTCCGGCACGATCAGCCGCGATACGTGGGTGGACTTCTTGGAAAATGCGAAGGAGCCGAAAGCCACCGGGCCAGTGCCGGGCAGCTCCACCGAGTCGGTGATGTCCGCTTCGAGGACAAGGTGGCGCCACCAGATGTCGGCCTCGAGGAAGCGCTCAGGGCCAGTGGCCCAGAAGCGGGCGACCTCGCCGAAGCCCACCAGGCCGGCTTCGCGGCGGGTCCAGCAGAGGACGTCGTCCCGGACCAGAAACTGCGGCAGTCCGCCGGCAGATGCGTTGCCATCCAGGGGGACTGTGAGGGTGCGGAACGTTCTCGTCATGATGAGACAACATTACTCCCGCGCGTGCGTGCGGCCGCGTTGGGCCGTGCCGGTCGCACGGGGGAAGCGCCAGGGTTGAGCCCGGGATGTGCCCGGGATGTGCCTCCCGGATCAGATGCCGTGAAGTCCCAGGACTCAGACCCGGGCCGGCCGGCCCGTGCGGCGATCGGGCCCGGCAGAGGCGGAGAACAGGTCCGGCCGGGCCCGTGACGGCCGAGCTCGCCGCACTTGTTTTCCGGGAGATTGATTACCGCGGACTTTCCGTTTCGCGGACGAGCTGGATGACGCCCTCGCGTACCTGGCGGACGGGCTGGACGTGGAGCCGCTGCTGACCCACACGTTCGACGCCGGTGACGCGGCCGAGGCGTTCGCCGTGTGGCTTCAGACCGGGGGACGGGCTCGTCGAAAGTCCTTCTCAAGTTTATCTGAGACAATTGCGTGGTGAACCGAGCATCCTTGGAAAAGCGTCCGGACGAAGTAGCCACGATGTTTGACGACGTCGCACCTAAGTACGACGTCGTCAACGATGTCCTCTCTATGGGGCAAACCCGCCGCTGGCGCAGGATCGTGGTGGACGCCATGGACATGAAACGGGGCCAGCGGGTGCTGGATCTGGCCGCGGGAACCGGCACCTCCAGCGAGCCATATGCCGATGCAGGCATAGATGTCATCGCCTGCGATTTCTCCCTCGGTATGCTCAAAGTCGGCAAGCGCCGCCGCCCGGACATCAATTTCGTTGCCGGCGACGCCACCAACCTGCCTTTCGCGGACAACAGCTTCGACGCCAGCACCATTTCGTTCGGGCTGCGCAATGTCAACGAGCCCAAGAAGGCGCTGGCCGAGATGCTCCGCGTCACCAAGCCCGGCGGCAAGCTGGTCATCGCCGAGTTCTCCCAGCCCGTGGTTCCGCTGTGGCGCACCATGTATACGGAATACCTCATGCGTGCCCTGCCGGCCATCGCCGTAAAGGTGGCCTCCAACCCGGACGCCTACGTCTACCTTGCCGAGTCCATCCGCGCCTGGCCGGACCAGGACCACCTGGCCGCCTGGCTGCAGGAATCCGGCTGGGAAAAGGTCACGTACCGCAACCTGACCGGCGGGATCGTGGCCGTGCACCGTGCCACCAAGCCCCTGGAATCCCCGCCAGAGGGCGCAACGGAGGCCATCGCCGCGCACAAGGGCCCCGTGGCCAAACTCCGACGAAACATCCAGCGCTGACCAGTGAATGTCCTGATTGTCGGCGCGGGGCCAGCCGGCTCCACCGCCGCGTATTACCTTGCCAAGGCCGGCATCAGCGTGACCGTACTGGAAAAGACCAGCTTCCCGCGTGAGAAGGTCTGCGGCGACGGCCTCACCCCTCGGGCAGTCCGCGAAGTCCAGAAGCTCGGCCTGCCGCACCCTGAAGCGGACGGCTGGCGCCGGAACAAGGGGCTCCGCCTAATCGCCGGCGGCCGCACCATCGAACTGCCCTGGCCCGAGGTCTCCGACTTCCCGCAGTACGGCCTGATCCGCACCCGCCTGGGCTTCGACGAGGAACTGGCCCGCCACGCCCAGGCCGCCGGCGCCGAAATCCTCGAGCGGCACAGCGTCACCGAAGCCCTGCGGTCTGAAGGCGGCCGCGTGACCGGTGTCCGCGCAGCGCTCCTGGACGAGTCCGGACGCAAGACGGGGGAGTCACGCGACTTCAGCGCCGACGTCGTACTCGCCGCAGACGGCAACTCCACCCGAACCGCCGTGTCGCTGGGCATCCACAAGCGCGACGACCGCCCCCTCGGCGTCGCCGTCCGCACCTATTTCACGTCGCCTCGGCACAACGACGACTGGATGGAAGGCTGGCTGGAGCTCCCCGGCCGCGACGGAAAACTGCTCCCCGGCTACGGCTGGGTTTTCGGCGTGGGCGACGGCACCTCCAACGTGGGCCTCGGAATCCTGAACTCGTCCAAGGAATTCGGCAAGCTCGACTACAAGCAGGTCCTGCGCGAATGGACCGCCGCCATGCCCGCCGACTGGGGCTTCACCCCGGACAACCAGGTGGGCGAGATCCGCGGCGCCGCGCTGCCCATGGGCTTCAACCGCACCCCGCACTACTCGCCCGGCCTCCTGCTCCTCGGCGACGCCGGCGGTATGGTCTCCCCGTTCAACGGCGAGGGCATCTCCTACGCGATGGAATCGGCACGGTTCGCAGCGGAGTTCGTCATCGATGCGTCCGCTCGTTCCTTGTCCAACGGAACGTACGACGCCGACGCGCACCTCGCGGGGTACGCGGACTATGTGCGGGGCCAGTGGGGATCGCACTTCACGCTGGGCCGGGCATTTGCCGTGCTGATCGGAAAACCTGCCGTCATGAAGCTCGCGCTGCGGACCGGGATGCCCATTCCCGTGCTGATGCGCTTTGTGGTGAGGCTGCTCGCAAACCTGACCGACCCGGCCGCGAAAGGCTTCGAGGACCGGGCCATCCGCGTCCTGGAATCGCTGGTTCCGGCCACATCCAACACCCCACCGGCATCGAACCAGCGGTATCCACAACAAAAAGTTAGGGTTAACCAGTGACTAACTCCGCAGACCACAGCTGGACGCACGCCGGGCACGGCCTGTCGGACTCCGAACCCAGCCTCAATACCACCGCCATTGCCACGGGACTGCAGCTGCCCGCCGGCTTTGCGGCCATCGCGGAGGACGCCGAGCTGGGCCCCGCCATCACCAATAACCTGGCCCGCGTGGAGAAGAAGCTCCGCGAGGCCATTGCCAACTCCGATCCGCTGGCTGATGCAACGTCGCGTCACCTCGTGGAAGCCGGCGGCAAGCGCATCCGGCCACTGCTGACGCTGCTGTGCGCCCACCTCGGCGACGCCTCACTTCCAGCCGTGGTGCAGGCGGCCGTGGTGGTTGAGCTGACTCACCTGGCAACGCTGTACCACGACGACGTGATGGACTCGGCCCCGTTCCGCCGCGGGGCCCCGACGGCCCACGAGGTCTGGGGAAACTCAGTGGCAGTCCTCACCGGAGACCTCATCTTTGCCCGCGCCTCCATCCTGGTGTCCGAGCTCGGCTCGCGCGCGCTGGGCATCCAGGCCCGGACCTTCGAGCGCCTGTGCCTGGGCCAGCTGCACGAAACGGTAGGCCCGCGCCCGGACGAGGATCCGGTGGAGCACTACCTGTCTGTCATCGCGGACAAGACCGGTTCCCTGGTGGCCGCCTCCGGCCAGCTCGGTGCCATCTTCGCCGGTGCCGACGAGGCCTACGAGGACCTCCTGGTGGAGTACGGCGAGAAGGTGGGTGTGGCCTTCCAGCTGGCCGACGACGTCATTGATGTCACCGGCGTCAAGGTGAAGTCCGGCAAGTCACCGGGCACGGACCTCCGCGAAGGTGTGCCCACGCTGCCGGTCCTGTTCCTGCGGCGCGATGCTGCAGCCGGTGACCAGTCCGCCGTCGAACTTTTAAAGCTCATTGATGGGGACCTGACCTCCGACGCTGCCTTGGCTGCCGCCGTGGCCGGGCTGCGCGAGCACCCCGTCACCGCCGAGTCCTGGGTGATTGCCCGCCGTTGGGCCGACGAAGCCATTGCCGCGCTGGGGCCGCTTCCCGAGGGTGTTGTGAAGTCTTCGCTGGCCAACTTCGCCCTGGCTGTGGTGGACCGCGCCAGCTGATTCTTGTTTAGCTGCGAGCGGGGCCTCGGCGGATCAATCTGCCCGGGGCCCCGCTTTGGCTTAAATGCGATGGCCCCGGTTCTCGGCAACGATACGAATCACACGTTGCGTCGAACCGGGGCTATGTCTCCGTTCGCATCAGACCCGCCGGAGGCGTTTAGCGGATCCGTGAACAGTCTATGACAGGTTTGTCACATGATGCAAGGCTGCTGTTACTGCGCGTGTCACAGACCTTCTCCCGTCCACGCCCTGCTGGGCTTCCCCACCTTTGCCGGGAGTTGCCGCTGGCAGCCCGGCGAGTCCTGACGCCACGCCGGGTGGGCCGCTCAAACCAGGGGAGACCCAGCGGCAAAGTTGTGCACATAGGCGATTTCGAACCTGCCGGTTGGAGCCACGGTCGGCTCTGCTGGGATTATGGACGTCACCTCTTACCTCAAGTACGCCGGCTCCGTTGCCAGGGCGGCGACGTTGCGCAAGGCCGGATTCTCGGATCGGAACATCCGCCTGGCCGTTGGCTCCGGCCAGATTCGGCGACTCCGTCACGGAGTGGTGGCATTGCCGGGGGCCGCCCCGGATCTGGTGAGTGCAGTCCTGGCGAATGGCCTGCTCAGCTGCGGATCCGCCACTACACACCACCGGCTGTGGCGGCTGCGTGAGCCTGCCGCGCTCCACCTGCTCTGCCGGCATGGGGCGGCCAAGGGTCTTGTGGTGCATCGTGAAACCGTGGTGCCCCAGGACGTGCCCTGGCCTGTGGCCGGCCTGACCGATGTGCTGCTGCATGGCCTGCGGTGTTTGCCGGAGGTGGAAGCAGCCATCATGGTGGAGAGTGCACTGCTGCAAGGGAGGACCACCCTGGATTATCTGCGCGGCCACCTGCCAGGCAACCGAAACGGAGCCGCCCGCAGGGTCTTGGACCTGGTGGATGGCACGGCCGGATCACCCATCGAGGTGGTGGCCCGGCTCCTCTTCCGAAGCGAGGGCATCTTCGTCCAGACCCAGGTGGACCTTCCCGGGATCGGAATCGTGGACTTCCTGCTGGAGGGATTCCTCATTGTGGAGCTCGACGGCGGCACTCATCTGGAGCCGAAGCAGGTCAAGAAGGACAGGCTGCGGAACAATGCAAGCACCCTGGATGGCTACGCGGTGCTCAGATACGGCTACGCGGATGTGGTCTACCGCCCGCAGAAGGTCGTGGACGAGGTGTGGCAGGTGCTACGTGGCCGGGTGATGCGCTGAGATTCCCCGGCTTTGCTTCACGACCGGGCCGACACTCCGGCAGGTTGGGCAGACTCGCCGGACGGACCGGCCAAACCTGGGGAATTCCGGCGGCGGTACGGCAGGCAGGTGGGCGGGGGAGGACCCTAGATTTCTTCCTCGTCGTTGAAGGCCCACTCGAACATGTCGAAGGCGAATTCGGAGAAGGTGCCTTCTTCGCTCTTCCACTGGCCGCGGGCGTTATTGCGGCGGTACACGATGGGGTCCGGGATGCCGAGGTCGCCTACGCGGAAGCCCCAGGTGAACTTTTCTTCCTCGTCCTCAAGGAACATCAGGAAGCCTTCGTCATCCACTTCCAGCTCTTCGGGATCCCAGAAGTAGTGGTAGGCCTCCATGATGTCCTCGCAGCCGCCCACCGCCAGGTAGAACTCGCGGAGGACCAGGGGAACCTGGAACTGGTGTTCGGCGAGGGCTGCGTCTAGTTCGTCCGCGGGCAGGCCATCTTCTGCCTGCCATTCGTCCTCGAGATACGTAGGAACAAGCGCGCGGAACTTCTCGAGGAACATGTCAGTCATGCTCATATCCTAGCTAACTGCGGCGTGCTCCCGAGCCGCCGCCAGCCCCATCAGCCCCACCGCCCTCAAAGCCGCCCGGGCCACCAAAGCCCCCTGCCCCGTCCCCGCCGCCGGAACCCCGCCGGTGCCAGCCGTGAACTGCCAGGGGAACATACCAGGACCGGCGCCAGGCAACCACGCGGAAAGCGAACACCACGGCCGCTACCGCGCACGCCGTCAGCGCGTTGAAGGCCCCTGTGACCCAGAGAAGCGCGGTCAACGCTGCCCCGCTGAAGGCCGGCAGCGCGTAGAGGTCCCGGGGGTTGAAAAGCTGGGGCACCTCGTTGGCGGTGATGTCCCGCAGCAGGCCGCCGCCCACCGCAGTGGTCACGCCGAGCAGCATGGCGGCCACCGGGTTCATCCCCAGGGCCAGGGCCTTCAGCGTTCCGGTGATGCAGAAGAGGGCCAGCCCGCCGGCGTCGAACAGCACCAGCAGCGAGGTGTACCGCTGCACGCTGGAGTACAGGAAATACACCAGGACGGTGGCCAGGACCGGGGGAACCAGATACGCGGGGTTGGAGAAGGCTGCCGGCGTGCTGTTGAGGATGATGTCGCGGATGACGCCGCCGCCGAGGGAGACCAGCGACGCCAGCAGCAGCGAACCCACCAGATCGAACTGTTTCCGTGCCGCCAGCAAAGATCCGGAGACGGCGAAGAAGAAGACCCCGGCCAGGTCAAGCCATACCAGGTCGATGTCGAACGGCAATGTGTCGAACGGCAATGTCATGAGGCGTCCCGGCGGTTTCAAGGTGGGCGGACAGGGCGGCTCCAACGTTACGCTAGCCCCTATGAACAACCCGATCATGATCGCCTGTGCCCACGGGACTTCCAGCCCACAGGGCGCCGCGGAGGTCAACGCGCTGCGCGCAGACATCGCCGCCCTGCGCCCGGGCCTGGACGTTCGCGAAGCCTACGTGGACGTCCAGCAGCCGGACCTCGTGGACGTGGTGGCGGGCCTGCCCGAAGAGCAACAAGCCGTCGTGGTGCCTCTGCTGCTAAGCGTGGGCTACCACGTCAAGGTGGACATCGCCCGCGCTGTGAAAAGCCGTCCGGGCAGTCTGGCCGCAGCGCCGCTCGGCCCGGATCCGCGGCTCGCGGCCCTGCTGGACCAGCGCCTCCGGGGGGCCGGCGTCACGGAGCGCGACGCGATCGTCCTCGCCGCCGCCGGCTCCTCCAACCCCAACGCCGCCGGCAGCGTCGAAAAGCTCGCTGACCAGCTCAGAGCGCTCCGGCACAACCGGATTCTGCCTGCCTACGGTGCCTCCGCCCAGCCGTCGGTGCCCGACGCCGTCGCCATCCTCCGTCAGGAACTGGCCGGGGGCGCCGGGGCGGGGGAGTCCGCGGGTGCCGTGGACGACGGCGGCCGCGTGGTGATTGCCTCCTACCTCCTCGCGCCGGGGTTCTTCCACGACCAGCTGGCCAAAGCCGGTGCCGATCTCGTGACGGAACCACTGCTGCCGTCACCGGTGCTCGCCGAGATCGCGCTGGAACGGTTCGACGCCGCCGTCGCCCACGGTCAGTAGCCGCCCGGGGGGCTCGGCAACCAAGCACAGCAGGCAGGCATCTTCAAGGGTCTCCGGCGGTTCGTGACGAATTGTTTCCCTAGGTGACCTCGCGTTTCCGGACCTTTGTGACGCGCTTAGGCAGGCACCTACAGTCGATGCATGACTGATACAGCTCTAGCCGGAGCGTCCGTGGACCCCGCCGCCGCCAAGCGCCCCGCGCGCGCCTCCCGCCCCGCTGCAAAGCCGCACGGGCAGTGGAAAGTGGACGGCAAAACCCCGCTGAACGCCAACGAAACCTGGAAACAGGAAGACGACGGCCTCAACGTGCGCGAGCGTATCGAGACCATCTATTCCAAGGACGGCTTCGACGCCATCCCCAGCCAGGACCTCCACGGACGCTTCCGCTGGTGGGGCCTGTACACCCAGCGCAAGCCCGGGATCGACGGCGGCAAGACCGCGACGCTGGAGCCGCACGAGCTGGAAGACAAGTACTTCATGCTCCGGGTCAGGATCGACGGCGGTGCGCTCACCACCGAGCAGCTGCGCGTCATCGGCCAGATTTCCGTTGATTTCGGCCGGGATTCCGCCGACCTCACGGACCGCCAAAACATCCAGTTGCACTGGATCCGGGTGGAGGATATCCCCGAGATCTGGAAGCGCCTTGAGGGTGTTAACTTGTCCACCACCGAGGCCTGCGGCGACGTTCCCCGAGTCATCCTGGGCTCCCCGGTGGCGGGCATCGCCAAGGACGAGATCATCGACCCCACGCCGCTCATCGCGGAGCTGGGCGAGCGGTTCATCGGCAACCCGCTGCTGTCCAACCTCCCGCGTAAGTACAAGACCGCCATCACGGGCCACCCCAGCCAGGACGTGGTCCACGAGATCAACGACTTTGCCCTGGTAGGCGTCCGCCACCCCGACCTCGGCGTCGGCTACGACCTCTGGGCCGGCGGCGCGCTGTCCACCAACCCGATGCTCGGCAAGCGGCTCGGTGCCTTCGTGAAGCCCGAGGAAGCCGCCGAAGTGTGGCTCGGCGTCACCAGCATCTTCCGCGACTACGGCTACCGCCGCATGCGCACCAAAGCCCGCCTGAAGTTCCTGATGGCCGACTGGGGTCCGGCGAAGTTCCGCCAGATCCTGGAAGACGAATACCTGGGCTACAAACTGGCCGACGGTCCCGCCGCACCCAAACCCACCACCCCGGGCGACCACATCGGCGTGCACGAGCAGAAGGACGGCAAGTTCTTCATCGGCGCCACCCCGCTGGCCGGCCGCCTCTCCGGCGCCCAGTTGGTCAAGCTCGCGGACACCCTCGAAGCCCGCGGCTCCTACCGCCTGCGCACCACCCCGCACCAGAAGCTGGTGGTCCTGGACGTTGCCAAGGACCACGTGGAACCGCTGGTTGCCGAGCTCGATGCCCTGGGCCTCTCCGCACGCCCGTCCGTGTTCCGTCGCGGCACCATCGCCTGCACCGGCATCGAATACTGCAAGCTGGCCATCGTGGAAACCAAGGTCACGGCCGCCACCGCCGTCGCGGACCTGGAACGCCGGCTGGCGGACCTCGCGGAGTCCGGCGAGCTGCCGCACGCCTTGTCCCTGCACATCAACGGCTGCCCCAACTCCTGCGCCCGCATCCAGACGGCGGACATCGGGCTGAAGGGCATGATGCTTCCAACGCCCGACGGCGACCCCTCCCCGGGTTTCCAGGTCCACCTGGGCGGCGGGCTGGCTTCCAACAGCCGCGAAGAGGCAGGCCTGGGGCGCACCGTCCGCGGCCTGAAGGTATACGTCGAGGACCTGCCTGACTACGTGGAACGCGTCGTGCGCACCTTCGTGGCTAAGCGCGCCGAAGGCCAGACCTTCGCCGAATGGGCCCACGCAGCAGACGAGGAGGCCCTCCAGTGAGCAAGCACGCCCTCGGGGTAGATCCAGCGGCATCGCCTGCCGCTGCCCTCCGCACCCACGACCAGCTCAAGGCCATTGCCGAGTCCGGTGCCGCCGAGCTCGGCTGGGATGCCCCGGCCCGGGACGTCATTGGCTGGGTGGAGCGCAACTTCGACCTCTCAGCGGTCGCCGTCGCGTGCTCCATGGCCGACGCCGCCCTGCCGGCGCTGGTCGCGGACCAGCTGCCCGGGGTTGACGTCCTGTTCCTGGAGACCGGCTACCACTTCCCGGAAACCTACGCCACGCGTGACGAGGTGGCCGCGAACCTCCGCGTCAACGTGGTGGACGTGCTCCCGGAGAACACCGTGGAACAGCAGGACCGGCTTCTGGGCAAGGACCTCTTTGCCCGCGACGCCGCCCAGTGCTGTGCCCTCCGCAAGGTGGCCCCGCTGCGCCGCACGTTGGCCGGCTACGAACTTTGGTTCACCGGTGTCCGCCGCGACGAGGCTCCTACCCGGACGAACACCCCGCTGGTGACCTGGGACGAAATCAACGGCCTGGTCAAGGTCAACCCGGTGGCCGCATGGACGTTCGACCAGCTGGTCCAGTACTCCGATGACAACCTCCTGCCCGTCAACCCGCTGCTTTCCCAGGGTTACCCCTCCATTGGCTGCCAGCCCTGCACTCGCAAGGTGGCGCCCGGCGATGACCCCCGCGCCGGACGCTGGGCAGGCACCGACAAGACAGAATGCGGACTACACGTATGAGCACTTTCCTAACTGAGGAGACCACCCAGGTGACTGAAGCCGCCGTATCCACGCGCCTCTCCAGCCTGGACGCGCTCGAGTCCGAGGCCATCCACATCATCCGCGAAGTCGTGGCCGAGTTCGAGAAGCCTGCGCTGCTGTTCTCCGGCGGCAAGGACTCCGTGGTGATGCTGCACCTAGCCACCAAGGCGTTCTGGCCGGGCAAGGTCCCGTTCCCCGTGCTGCATGTGGATACCGGCCACAACTTCCCCGAGGTCATTGACTTCCGCGACCGGACTGTGGAGCGGCTGGGCCTTAAGCTCGTCGTCGGAAGCGTCCAGGAGTTCATTGACCGCGGCGAACTGGCCGAGCGTGCAGACGGCACCCGCAACCCGCTGCAGACCGTCCCGTTGCTGGACGCCATCCAGCAGAACAAGTTCGACGCCGTCTTCGGCGGCGGCCGCCGCGACGAGGACAAGGCCCGCGCCAAGGAGCGCATCCTGAGCCTCCGCGACGAGTTCGGCCAGTGGGACCCGCGCAACCAGCGCCCCGAACTGTGGAACCTTTACAACGGCCGCCACACCGTGGGCCAGCATGTCCGCGCGTTCCCCATCAGCAACTGGACCGAGCTGGACATCTGGCGCTACATCGAACGCGAGAACATCGAGCTGCCGGGCCTGTACTACGCCCATGACCGCGAAGTGTTTGCCCGCGATGGCATGTGGCGTGCGGTGGGCGAAGTTTCCCAGCCGTTGCCGCACGAGGAAGTCCTCGTCAAGACCGTCCGCTACCGCACCGTGGGCGACATGTCCTGCACCGGTGCCGTTGAGTCCGACGCGGCCACCGTGAGCGACGTTGTGATCGAAGTTGCCGCCTCCACCATCACCGAACGTGGCGCCACCCGTGCAGATGACCGCATCTCCGAGGCAGCCATGGAAGACCGCAAGAAGGATGGGTACTTCTAAATGAGCACGAACGCAACTTTGCACGGAACCGCCGCCGAGCTGGAAACGGCCCTGCCCACCACTCTGTTCCGCTTCGCCACCGCCGGATCGGTCGACGACGGGAAGTCCACTTTGGTGGGCCGCCTCCTGCACGACTCCAAGGCGATTCTTGCTGACACGCTCGACGCCGTTGCCCGCACCTCCGCGGACCGCGGATTCGGCGGCGCGGGTGCCACCGGCACGCAGGCGATCGACCTGGCGCTCCTGACGGACGGCCTGCGCGCCGAGCGGGAGCAGGGCATCACCATCGACGTCGCCTACCGCTACTTCGCCACCGACCAGCGCAGCTTCATCCTGGCCGACTGCCCCGGGCACGTTCAGTACACCAAAAACACGGTGACCGGCGCGTCCACGGCGGATGCCGTCGTCGTACTCATTGACGCCCGCAAGGGTGTGCTGGAGCAGACGCGCCGGCACCTGTCCGTGCTGCAGCTGCTGCGGGTGGCCCACGTGATTGTGGCTGTGAACAAGATCGACCTGGTGGACTTCAGCGAGTCCGTGTTCCGTGAGATCCAGGCCGACGTGCAGCAGGTGGCCCGCGAACTGGGCATCGGCTCAGCCGAGCTGGGCACCGCGGACCACTTCGATGACCTGCTGGTGATCCCGGTGTCCGCCCTCGACGGCGACAACGTGGTGGACCGGTCCGAGCGAACGCCCTGGTACGACGGTCCGGCCCTGCTGGAGGTCCTCGAGACCCTGCCCGCCGCGGACGAGATCGATACGGAGCTGGAGAGCTTCCGCTTCCCCGTGCAGCTGGTCATCCGGCCGCAGGGTGCACTTGCCCCGGACGCCGTGGCCGGTGGCCTGGACGTGGAGGCCTTCCGCGACTACCGCGCGTACGCCGGCCAGATCACTGAGGGTTCCGTGAAGGTGGGGGATTCCGTGTCAGTGCTCACGCCCGGGCAGGCGCCCCGCACCACAACGGTGACCGGTATCGACTTCGCCGGTGAGTCCCTGCAGGAAGCGTTCGCCCCGCAGTCCGTCGCGATCCGCCTGGCCGAAGAATTCGACGTCGCCCGCGGTGACACCATCGCGGCCGCCGGTACTGTCCGTGAATCTTCTGCCGACCTGTACGCGGCCCTGTGCTGGCTGTCGCCCAAGCCGCTGCGCGAGGGGTCCAAGGTGCTGGTGAAGCACGGTACCCGCACGGTCCAGGCGTTGGTCCGCAGCGTGAGCGGCAAGCTGGACCTGGCCACGTTCAAGCTCGAAGGCGCGTCCAGCCTGGAGCTGAACGATATCGGCCACGCGCAGCTCCGGCTCGCCGCGCCGCTGCCGCTGGAGAACTACCTGCATCACCGCCGAACCGGCGCGTTCCTGGTGATCGACCCGCTGGACGGCAACACGCTGGCCGCGGGCCTGGTCAAGGACCACCCGGGCGACCACGAGGACGAACGCTACTCCATCTAACATCTCCCGAACGGCCCGAAGTCGTCGGAAGGCTGCGAGGTAGCCGCAATTTTGCGGCGACCTCGCAGCCTTCCGACGACCTCGTCGGTTGTGGCTACAGGTGGTTGTCCTTGCGGGCCGGCAGGCGCCAGACCATGATCGTGAGTGGGAGGCCGTGGCATGGAGACCATCAACAGCAGGCTCATCAACTGGGCCTCGATCCTGGATGCCAAGACCCGCGGGCAGGCGCTGGCCACGTCGACGCTGCCGTTCATCTACCCGCACCTTGCCCTGATGCCGGACGCGCACCTGGGCAAGGGCGCGACCGTCGGTTCGGTGATTCCCACCTTGCGCGCGATCATCCCGGCCGCCGTGGGTGTGGATATCGGCTGCGGCATGATCGCCGTGCGGACCCAGTACTCGGTCAAGGACCTGCCCAAGGACCGCAAAGGGCTGCGCGAGGACATCGAACGGGCCATTCCCTTGTCCGCCGGGCATAACAACCGGCGGGTCATGGCCACTGCCGGACCGCGCCTTGCCGAGCTACGGAAGCTGGCGGCGCAGGCTGGCTTCAACCCTGCCCAGTATCTGGCCAAGTGGGAACTTCAGCTGGGCTCGCTGGGATCGGGCAACCACTTCATCGAGGTCTCCGCCGACGAGACCGACGCCGTCTGGCTCTTCCTGCACTCCGGCTCGCGGGGCGTGGGCAACAAGATCGCGCAGCACCACATCGGCGTCGCCCAGCAGGTGACCCGCAAACGCGGGACCAGGCTGCCCGACCCGGACCTCGCCTACCTGGAGGAGGGTACCAGCGAGTTCGCCCGCTACATCAAAGAACTTCGCTGGGCGCAACACTTCGCCCTCCTGAACCGCGAGGAAATGATGGACTGCGTGATCATGCAGTTCGGGCACTGGGTGGGCGGCCATGTCAAGGAGCGCGAGCGGATTAACTGCCACCATAACTTCACCCAGCAGGAGACCCATTACGGCAAATCCGTGTGGGTATCGCGGAAGGGGGCGATCAGAGCCGAGCACGGCGATCCGGGACTTATCCCCGGGTCCATGGGGACGGCGTCGTACGTAGTGGACGGGCTGGGGAACCCCGTCTCGCTGAACTCATCCCCGCACGGGGCCGGGCGCGAGTACTCCCGGACGGCTGCTCGCAAGACGTTCTCGCTGGCTGAGCTGAAGACGGCGATGCAGGGCATCGAGTTCCGGGCCACCGAAGCGTTCATCGACGAAATTCCGGCCGCCTACAAACCCATCGATGTGGTGATGAGGGACGCGGCGGACTTGGTCAAGGTGCGGCACAAACTGCGGCAGCTGATCAACGTCAAGGGGGACTGAATGGGACCCGGAATGTGACGCTGCATGAACCCGCGTGACCCCCCGTTTCTGCTTCATTGAATGGGTTTGTGTCACTCCCTATGGTGAAACAATGACTAGTTCCAAGCCCGGGATGACCCGCATCGTGGCAGGCGAAAGCGCAGTACCCAAGCGTAAGCGCGCCATCGAGGCGGCCCTGGCCATCGGGCTCGTCTTCCTGATCGCGGCCGGTGCCGTAGTGGCGTCGTCCATTTCCCGTAATTCGGCGGCAGAGGCAGCCATTCCGTCGCCCACTCCGGCTGCGCAACTGAAGCTTGGTTATTTCGGAAACCTGACCCATGCCCCCGCCTTGGTGGGCGTGAAGCAGGGGATCCTCGCCCGGAACCTGGGCGACACCAAGCTCAGCACCGAAACTTTCAACGCGGGGCCTGCCGCGATCGAGGCGCTGAACGCCGGCGCCATCGACGCGGCATACATCGGACCAAATCCCGCGATCAACTCGTTTGTCAAGAGCGCGGGGGAGTCTGTGAGCATCATCGCCGGTGCCGCCGCGGGTGGCGCGCAGTTGGTTGTGCGTCCCGAGATCACTTCCGCGGGCGAGCTGAAGGGCAAGACTCTCGCCTCGCCGCAGCTCGGCGGAACGCAGGACGTGGCGCTCCGCGCCTGGCTCGGCTCGCACGGGTTCGAAACGAACGTTGACGGCAGCGGCGACGTCGCCATCAACCCCACGGAGAACGCCCAGACGCTGAAACTGTTCCAGGATGGAAAGCTCGACGGCGCATGGTTGCCTGAGCCGTGGGCGTCCCGTCTGGTGCTCCAGGCCGGAGCCAAGGTCCTGGTGGACGAAAAGGACCTCTGGAACGGCTCACTCTCCGGCAAAGCCGGCGAGTTTCCCACGACCATCCTGATCGTCAGCAAGAAGTTTGCCGCCGAGCATCCGAACACCGTGAAGGCGCTGCTGAAGGGCCATGCCGAGTCGGTGGCCTGGCTGAATGACACGCCCGCCGCAGAGAAAACGAGCGTCATCAACGGCGCCCTGCAGGAGTCCGCAGGTGCGGCGCTTCCCGCCGATGTCCTTGAACGCGCCCTGCAGAACGTGGTTTTCACGGTGGATCCGCTCGCGGGAACCTACCCGAAGCTCCTCGAAGACGGGGTGAAAGCCAGCACCACTAAGCAGGCGGACATCACCGGACTGTTCGACCTCCGTGCCCTGAACGAAGTCAGAGGGTCTGCCGGCCGCGTCTCCGCAGCCGGCCTCGGCCAGGACTGACCTCACAAACTCCCCACCAACGACTTAAGGACGGGACCATGCCAGTCGTACTGGAAAACCTGGGCAAACGCTTCGGCGACGGCGCCCCGGTGCTGGACGACGTCAACGCCAATATCGGCGCGGGCGAATTCGTTGCTCTCCTCGGTGCGTCCGGCTGCGGCAAATCCACCCTGCTGAACATCATGGCGGGACTGGAGGTCCCGACGTCGGGCGCCCTTGAAGTACCCAGCGACGGAGCAGCCTTTATGTTCCAGGACGCTGCCCTCTTCCCCTGGCTGACGGCGCGGGAGAACATCGAGCTGGCCCTGAAGCTGCGCGGTGTGGGAAAAGCTGAACGCCGGATCAAGGCCGATGAGTTGCTGGAGCTGGTGCACCTCGGCGAGGCTGGGGACAAGCGTCCGCACGAGCTTTCCGGCGGTATGCGCCAGCGCGTGGCACTGGCCCGGGCACTGTCGCAGGACCGGCAACTGCTGCTGATGGATGAGCCGTTTGCCGCCCTGGACGCCATCACCCGCGACCTCCTGCACGACGAGCTGGAACGCATCTGGACGGAAACCGGCCGGACCATCGTTTTTGTAACCCACAACGTCCGCGAGGCCGTGCGGCTGGGCCAGCGTGTGTTGCTGCTGTCGTCCCGACCCGGCCGCGTGGTCCAGGAATGGGCCGTTTCCGAGGAACACCGAACCGACGCCGGCCTGGCCGGACAGCTGACCGGGGTCATCACCGCCCGGCTGCGTGAGGAGATTCGCCGCCATGCCAAATAGATCCTTATCTGACCCCGCGCCTCTCGCCGAGAGCAACCCGGTGGTCGAGCCGAACCCGGTGGTCGAGCGGGGGAGCGAGACCAAGCCGGAAACCCGCAAAGTCCACGCCGCCCTGACACGCTCTTCCACCGGGCATGAGGACCTGCGCGAGCTCGAGGCCGGGCTGGATTCGCTCCAGTCCGACGCCGCGCGCAAGCACCGGAACGACTGGAGCCGTGTGCTCCTGCCCGTCGCGGCCCTCGTGGTCCTTGTCCTGATTTGGCAGTTCTACGTATCCCTGGGCCTCAAGCGCCGCGACCTGGTACCCGGTCCGCTCGACGTCCTGGGCCAGATCGGCGTCCTCTGGGGCGAGGCCAAACTGCAGGAAGCGGTGTGGACCTCGCTGCAGCGCGGGCTGGTCGGGTTCCTGATCAGCGTTGCCATCGCCACGCCGGTGGGGTTGCTGCTGGCCCAGGTCGCGCCGCTGCGCCGTGCCTTCGGGCCGCTGATTTCCGGCCTTCAGGTGCTGCCGTCCGTTGCCTGGGTGCCCGCTGCCATCATCTGGTTCGGCCTCACGGACGCCACGGTCTACTTCGTAGTGTTTATGGGTGCGATCCCGTCCATCATCAACGGGCTGATCTCCGGCGTGGACCAGATCCCGCCGCAGTACCGCCGCGTCGGCACGGTCCTGGGCGCCAACCGTTTCCAGATGGCCGTGCAGATCATCTTGCCTGCCGCGCTGCCCGGCTACCTCAGCGGGCTCAAACAGGGCTGGGCGTTCTCCTGGCGGTCGCTCATGGCTGCGGAAATCATCGCCGTGGGCGGCACCATCGGCTTCGGCCTCGGTTCGCTGCTTGACCAAGGCAGGGTCCTGTCCGACATGACCATCGTGATGTCCGCAATCCTGCTGATCCTGGCCGTCGGCATCCTCATCGAGCTGCTGGTGTTCGCCCCGATCGAGAAGCGTCTTCTCCGCAGCCGCGGCCTGCTCGCCGGCAGCACGCGCTGACGCGGCAGCACCCCTCCAGCGGCAGAAACCTGTCAGCAGAGCCCGATGCCGAGTCCCGCCGTCGGGCTTTGCTGTTCTGTTTTGAAGGCGACGAACTACGCCGGCAGCCCATCACCATGACGTCTGGCAGACTGGCGGCATGACTGTCAGCTTCGTGTGCCGCACCGCGTCCGCCCTCCCGCGGGAGCGCCTGTTCGATCTCGCACGCAGCATTGAGGCGCACCTGGATTCCCAGCAGGTCGCCGGGGAACGGGCCGTAGGCGGGGTCACGTCCGGCCTGATCGGCGAGGGACAAGAAGTGACCTGGCAGGCCCGGCATTTCGGCGTTCTGCTGAGGATGACCGTCCGAATCACCGCACTGGACTTCCCTGAGAGCTTCACGGACGAACAGATCAGGGGCCCGTTCAAAACGTTCCGCCACGTCCACGAGTTCGAGGCCACGGCCACCGGCAGCATCATGACGGACCGGGTGGAGTTCACGGCGCCGTTCGGGATCCTGGGCCGGCTGGTGGAGGACCTGGTCCTGCGCCGCTACTTGCAGCGGCTCATCACCAACCGCGGCCGGTTCGTCGCCGGCCTTGAGGACTAGGGTTCCCGCGACTAAGCCTCAGGGAAGGGCGGCGGCCCCAGGATCTCGATACCGCCGTTCAGCTGCCCTGATTCACGGATGCGGTCAAAGTCCACAAGACCTGTTCCTCCGCTGTCAATGAGCGGTTCGCTCGCGCCGAAGTAGAAGGCCTGGGCGCCGCCGGGGGTGTGCAGGCACAGCACACGGGTCCCATCCTGGAGGACTTTGAACGCGTGTGGGACACCCCTCGGCGCGATGGTCACGCCACCCGCTGCGACCTGGTGCTCCGTGCCGTCCATGTTCATCAGGATCTCTCCGGCCAGAATGTACAGCGTTTCGTCCGAGTCCGGATGCGTGTGCATTGGCGTCACCTTGTTCAGGGCCATCTCAACTTCGAAGAGCAGGAAGGCCCCCGCGGTGTCTTCCTGCGTGGCTTTCCACGTCTGCACTCCGCCGCCGAAGAACCAGCGCCTGGCCCCTTCGCCGGGCTGCAGGACAACTGCGGATGCTGAGTTCTTCGTCTTCATGGTGGTCGCCTCGATACTGGTCGGAAGGCTTATGGGACTGATGTCCTATAACAAGACTGGGGTACCATAAAGAGCATGTCAAGACCCTATGCAGACGTCGGCCGCACCGGCCAGAAACGCCGCACCCTCGATGCGCTGGTTGCTGCGGCGCGCCAGCTTGTCGCGGATGGCGCCACGCCTACAGTGGACGATGCTGCGCTGGTCGCCGGGGTCGCCCGCAGCACCGCGTACCGGTACTTCCCGGGGCGGCGGGAGCTGCTGGCTGCCGCCCATCCGGAAACCGCCGCTACGTCGTTGCTGCCCGAAAATCCGCCGGCCGACGTCGCGGAGCGGCTAGCCGCGGTGGTTGCCCAATTCACCAGGATGATTCTCGAAACCGAAGCGCAGCAGCGGACCATGTTGAGGCTCTCCCTGGAGCAGACCACCGACGAACGCCGAAGCCTGCCCCTGCGCCAAGGCAGGGCGATCGCGTGGATCGCCGAGGCGCTGTCGCCGCTCCAGGGGCTGATGGCGGAGAAGGACATCCACCGGCTGGTCCTAGCTATCCGCAGCGCCACCGGCATTGAATCGCTGGTCTGGCTGACGGACATCGGCGGCCTGAGCAGGGAAGAGGCGGTCGCTTCTATGCGGTGGACTGCCGATGCACTCCTGAAGCAGGCGCTGCTGGACGGATCTCCGGATGGCGGCTGACACGTCCGCCCCACTGCGCCGGAATATGACGCGGCTCTTGGTCATGAGGGGGTTCCACGCCGCTGATCGAACTGGGCAAAGGTCCCGGCGGGGCCGGCCAGGGTGCTCGCCAAGCTTTAGTTCGCAAACCCCACCGGGAGCATGAAGGACCGGATGGCCGTGGCGGCGATCAGAGGAGCCGAAGCCCGCGGTGATCTCACCCCCGGCGATACGGTCGTCGATTACACCGCCGGGACAACTGGCATCTCGCTCGCCCTGGTCTGCGCAGCCAAGGGCTACGGGCTCCATCGGACGCGTTCAGTGACGAGAAACGCCGCACCATGGAGGCGCCGGGGGCAACCGTTGAGGACGTGCCCAGCGACCACGGACGGATTACGGAGCGGCTGATCAAGGCGATGATCGCCCGGGCGGGTGACCTGAGCGCGCAGCCAGGCCATTGGGCTTGCGACCAGCTCAACAACCGCGACGCCATCACGGGTTACCTTGCATTGGGCCAGGAAATCTGGCAACAGTCGTACGGCCGGGTCGACGCTTTAGTGCAGTTCGTCGGCACCGCCCACTCGATCGGCACGGCGCGTGCCCTTCGCGCCCACCTTCCCGGGCTGGAGGGTCGTCGCCGTCGAGCCCGCCGAGTCTGCCGCACTCTCCGGGGGCCGACGGGCTCCCACCGGATTGAGGGGACCGGCATCGGCTTTATTCCCCCGCTTTGGGAGCCCGAGCAAGTTGACGCGATTGAACGGGTCTCATCCGACGAAGCGACGGCGATGAGCCGGCGGCTCGCGCGCGAGGAAGGCATCTTCGCCGGCACCTCCTCCGGAGGAAATGTCGTTGCCGCGCTGCGCGTGGCCGAACAGCTCGGTCCAGACGCAACCGTTGTCACCGTTACGGTCGACTCCGGCTTTCGCTATCTCAGCACCGGTCTTTACGGGCAGTAGCCAGGCTTCGCATCACGCGGCCGCAACACCGGAATCCCATCGTTCCGGCGCACCCTTGTTCTGGTCCGAACATCTTCTTAAACTCTGGAATAGGCCGGCAGGCGGCCGATTCCGCTGATTTTCTTGAGGAGACTGCAATGGCGCTTAACTTTGGAGTACTGGCACTGGTCGAGGCCAAGCCGGGGAAGGAGCAGGACGTCTGGGACTTCCTCAGCGGAGGACGTGACATCGTGGCCACCGAGCCGGGCACTAAGACCTGGTACGCCTTCCGCGTCGACGAAAAGACCTTCGGCATCTTTGACACCTTCGAGACCGAGGAAGCGCGGCAGGACCATCTCAACGGTGCCATCCCGACGGCGCTCGGCGAACACGGCCCAAGCCTCTTGGCGAAGGATCCCAACATTCGGCTGATCGAGCTCATAGCCGTGAAGTAGACCCGCGCCGGAACTCCACAGAATGTGACGCCCCGTTACCTTACGTGAACTGGTGTTTCCGCTGCCGTTGTTGGTGAAACTGCGCGGCCCTACCGTTGATTCATGGCAATTCAGGATATATACCCCACGGCACTGCGGCTGCTCGGCCGCCCCGTGTTGGTGGTGGGCGGCGGCCCCGTGGCTGCCCGCCGCGCCAAGGGCCTGCTCGACGCCGGTGCGCAGGTCACCGTCGTCGCTCCCGTTGCCTCCGCCGCGCTCCGCGAACTGGCCGACGCCGGCCTGCTCACCTGGGAGCCGCGCCCTTACTTTCCGTCCGACGTCGACGGCGTCTGGTTCGTCCAGACGGCCACCGGCGATCCCGCCGTGGACACCCAGGTGTCGGCCGACGCCGAGGCGCAGCGCATCTGGTGTGTCAACGCCTCCGACCACGAAGCCTCAGCCGCGTGGACGCCCGCCGTCGCCGTGGTGGATGACGTGCAGATCGCCGTGAACGCCGGGGGAGACCCGCGCCGCGCCATGGCCCTGCGTGACGCCGTGGCCACAGCCCTGGAAACCGGGGACCTCCCGCTGCGTCGCCGCCGTGCGTCTGCGGGCTCCGTTGCCCTGGTGGGCGGCGGGCCCGGCGACACCGGCCTCATCACCGTCCGCGGACGCCGGCTCTTGGGCCAGGCCGACGTCGTGGTGGCCGACCGCCTCGGCCCGCGCGAATTGCTCAACGAACTGGCCCCCGACGTCCGCGTCATTGAGGTCGGCAAGACCCCCGGCCACCATCCCGTCCCGCAGGCCGACATCAACCGTATCCTCGTCGACGAGGCGCTCGCCGGGCACCGCGTGGTCCGGCTCAAGGGCGGCGACCCGTACGTCCTGGGCCGCGGCGGCGAAGAAGCCGAATACTGCCGGCAGCACGGCGTCGAGGTCGAAGTGGTCTCCGGCGTCACGTCCGCGATCTCTGTCCCCGCCGCCGCCGGCATCCCCGTGACCCACCGCGGCCTGGCCAAGGGCTTCAGCGTGGTCACCGGCCATGAGGAGCTGTCCGAGGTCCCCGCCCGGGCAGATCACACCATCGTCCTGCTGATGGGCGTGGCCGCACTTCGCGACTCCGCCGCGGCCCTGGCGGGCGCCGGTTTGCCTCTGGACACTCCAGTTGGCATCGTTGAGAACGGCTATCTGCCGAATCAGCGCGTGACCATCGGCACGCTCGGTTCCATCGCCGACCAGGCGGAAGCCACCGGCGTCGCAAATCCTGCCGTGATTGTGATCGGCGACGTTGTCCGCGTCAGCCCGTTCGCGCCGTCGCACCTCAAGACAGCGGACTACAGCACCACCACCCCGAACAGCCCACGCACCACCGCAAGAGCCCTCATCACCTAGCCCCACCCCACGTTCTAACCCCCTGAAACCCATCGATTGCTCCGCAACTGCCCTTATGAAGGCTCAAAAGGGCACCTACGGAGCAATCGATGCAGAAGATAAAGGAACACAGCCGTGTCATCAAGCACCTCCGTAGGATCTGCCGAGCGTCCGCTGCGCGTTGCCGTTGTGGGCTCCGGCCCGGCCGGCGTCTACGCCGCGGACATCCTCACCAAGAGCGAAGCCGTCAAGAGCGGCGAGCTGACCGTGAGCATCGACCTCTTTGACCGTTACCCGGCACCCTACGGCCTGATCCGCTACGGCGTGGCCCCGGACCACCCGCGCATCAAGGGCATCGTCAATGCCCTGCACAAGGTCCTTGACCGCGGCGACATCCGCTTCTTCGGCAACGTGGACTACGGAACCGACATCTCCATCGAGGACCTCCGCACGCACTACGACGCCGTCATCTTCGCCACCGGCGCCATCAAGGACGCGGACCTGAACATCCCGGGCATCGAGCTGGACGGCTCCTACGGCGGCGCGGACTTCGTCTCCTGGTATGACGGCCACCCCGACGTTTCCCGCGAATGGCCTCTGGACGCCACGGAAATCGCCGTGATCGGCAACGGCAATGTGGCCCTGGACGTGGCCCGTGTCCTGTCCAAGCACGCCGACGATCTGCTGGTCTCCGAAATCCCGGACAACGTCTACGCCGGCCTGAAGAACTCGCCCGTCACCGACGTGCACGTCTTCGGCCGCCGCGGCCCGGCCCAGGTGAAGTTCACCCCGCTGGAGCTCCGCGAGCTGTCCCACTCCAAGGACGTGGACATCATCCTCTACGCCGAGGACTTCGAGTTCGATGAGGAATCGGACCGCCTGATCCAGAGCAACAACCAAGTCAAGACCATGGTGGGCACGCTCACCAACTGGATCGCCGAGCAGCCTGAGGACCTCTCCGAGCTCACGGCATCCCGCCGCCTGCACCTGCACTTCCTGCACAGCCCGGTTGAGATCTATGACGACGCCGCGACGCCGGGCAGGGTCGCCGGCATGAAGTTCGAGCGCACCGAGCTGGACGGCACGGGCAACGCCCGCGGCACCGGCGAGTTCGTGGACTACCCGGTCCAGGCCGTATACCGCTCGATCGGCTACTTCGGCTCGGCGCTGCCGGAGATCGAGTTCGACCACAAGAAGGGCGTGGTACCGAACGACGGCGGCCGCGTCCTGGATGCCGCCGGCACCCACGTGCCGGGTATCTACGCCACCGGCTGGATCAAGCGCGGACCGGTCGGCCTCATCGGCCACACCAAGGGCGACGCCCTCGAGACCGTGACGTACCTGCTGGAGGACCGCGAAAACCTTCCGGTCGCCGCTGTCCCCGCGGCGGACGCTGTCGTCGAACTCCTCGACGCGCGTGGCGTGAAGTTCACTAGCTGGGAAGGCTGGCTGGCGCTGGATGCGCACGAGCTCGCGCTCGGTGCCGCGGCCACGGAGGCCGGCGGATCGCACGGAGTTGAGGTCAAGCGTGAGCGCATCAAGGTGGTGCCGCGGGAGGACATGGTTGCCATCTCCCGCGACGGTGTGGCAGCCAACGTCTAGTCCGAACCAGTTCACCGGACTACAGCGCGAACTGGCAGCTAATGACCGCAAACCGCAAGTTTGAGGTCATTAGCTGCCGGTTCGCGCTTCCTTTTTCAGCAGCCGAGCCTAGCTCCCCGCGCCGCCCGCGACCATCAGCTCCAGGCGCTGGAGCGTTTCACGGTTGCGCACGCCGATCAGCGGATCGCGCAGCGCCTTGGGGACCAGCTTGCCCGGTCCGCGGATGGCGTCCTCGGCGATTGAAACCCGGCACTGTGTTCCCAAATCCTCCAGCGTGATCACCACTTTGGCCTCGCCCAGCGGCCAGCCGCGCGCCACGAGTTCCAGGGAGCGACCGGGCTCGACGGCGGACACCCGGGTGCTGTCGTTGATCACCAGCGGCCAGGCGCCCACGGAGTGATGAAGCCGCGAACCGGCTTCAGGCCAGTGTGCGTCGACGGCGCGGATGCGTGAGGCGCCCACTACCCAGCCGGAGTAAAGCCAACCGTCGGCGATCACCTTCCAGACGTCGTCGGCTGAGGAATTGAACAGTTGGCTCACGGTTGACATGGCTTCCTTCCCTTGATGGTTACATCCTGCCAAAGCGGGCACGGACCAGCGCGAACAAGCCGTAGCAGATGAAGCCCACCCCGATCGCGACAAGCAGGTACGGGCCGAACGGATGGTCGCGGAGTGCCTTCAGGCTGCCGTCCAGACCGGTGGACTCTTCGGGACTCTGCTTCCCGGCGGCGATAACAAACAGCAACCCGGCCAGGTTCAGGGCGATTCCCTTAGCCACGTGCCCGGAGACGCCGAGGGTGTCGATGAGCCTGCCGCGGCGGGTGCCCTCGAACCGGAAGAGTTCTTCTTTGAACCCGCGCCGCAGCCCCTTCACCACAAAGTAGACGCCGACGCCCATGGTGGTCAGGCCGACCGCCACCAGCACGGGCAGCCCGAACGGCGTATCCAGGAGGGCGGTGCTGACATCCCGGGTGGTGTCTCCCGAGTCCCCGCGAAATCCCACGGCGAACCCGGCAAAGCTGAGCCCCACGCTGCCATAGACAATGGTCAGGCATCCTGACGAGATCAGTTTTCCCAAGCGCTGGGCGCGGGGAAGATGCCGGGCGCGGAGGGTGGCCTCACTCAGCTGCCACAACGCCAGACCGGTGCACGCCACCACACACGACCACAGCACGGCCGGTCCCCAGGGGTTGGCGCCCAGCTGCTCGATGGCACCGGTGGCTTCCGCCTGTCCCGGCTGACCGAAGGCCAGGGTGATGGCAATCGCGCCAACAATGATGTGGAGCAGGGCCATCACGGCGAATCCGGAGCGCGCCACAACGTCCAGCGCCTTGGTGTCTGACGCTTCCTCGACGGCATCCGCCGCCTCGCTGATGCTGGATTCCCCGTGTGCCATGGCTTAGCCGTTCATCGGTCCCTCTGCGTGCAGCTTTCCCGCGCCCGGGCCTTCAACGTGGACCGTGCATCGGACCACCAGCTTGCCCGGAGCGTGATCCAGCTCCACGAGGCTGTCATTCGCACTCAGTGATGTGAAGACCTCAGAGCCGTTGACCACTGCAACGCCCTTGGCCTCAGCCGCTTCCCTGGCGTTATCCAAGGCTTCCTTCTCAAGGTCTGCGACGTACGTACCGTCATCTTCACGGGCGGGGTCTCCGAATGCCCAGCCGAATATAGTCCCTGTTTCCATGCCGTCGATATTACGCGTTTCGGCTGTACAAGTCGGGGTTCCGTAACGTAGTAAGTGTGCTTACCATGGTGTGACCGTGATCCTGATGGGACATGGACACCAAAGACCGCACCAGCGGCATTCCGGTACCAGTTTCGACGTGAGGAAAACACATCATGGCAGGAAATCTTGTTGCCCGGTCCGTTCACGACCTGACCGCTGCGGCTTGGTTCGGCGGTTCGCTGATGGGTGCAATAGGGCTGAACGGCGCGGCTGCGGAAGCCAAAGACCCGGCTGAACGTACGCGGCTCTCCAGCGCGGGCTGGATGAAATGGGCGCCCCTCCAGACCGTGGCATTCGCCTCGCACCTGGTGGCCGATCTCGCCATTGCCTGGGAGAACAAAGGGCGCGTCGCCAAGCAGGACGGCGTGGCCCGGGACACGGTGATCAAGACGGCCGTGACCGTGGCCGGCGCCGCCGTGACACTGTACGCCGGCATCCTCGGCAAGAAGGTGGACAAGCTCGCGGACCAGGGCGGTGAGGGTGCCACCGAGCCCAGGGCGGGGGCCTCCGACGAGCTGAAGTCGGCGCAGCAGCAGCTCAAGTTGCTGCAGTGGGCCATTCCGGCCTTCGCTGGCGCCGTGATCATCCTTGGTGCCAAGCACGGCGAGATGCAGCGACCCAAGAACGTGTTCCAAGGACTCCGCTCCTAGCACCTTGCCGGAGCACCAGCAGTAAACGCACGACGACGGTCCGGCACTTTGGTTCCGGACCGTCGCCGCGCGCGTGCGCGGGAGAGGGGAAACCTCCTGTGCACAGTCACGCAGAACCGGTCTGGGGACACGCGAATTCGCGCCTCCCCAAGCCGGTTCGGTGTCCCCAATCTGATTCCGTGTCCTCAGTCCGGATCAGATGGGCTGGGTGTTGGGCGGCGGGAGGTCCGGATTCATGTCCTCGAGGTGTGGATCCTCAGCGGTCCACACCTGGAGGACAGCCCAGATAACGGCCGCCATGGGGACGGACAGGACTGCGCCGATGATGCCGGCCAGAATGGTTCCTGCCGTCAATGCCATCAGGATCACCAAGGCGTGGAGCTGGAGTGATTTGCCCATCACGATCGGCTGCAGGAGGTCACCCTCCAGCTGGTTCACGGCGACTACCACGGCCACGACAATCAGCGCCACCACCGGACCGTTGGCCACAAGGGCCACCAGAGCCGCGAGGATGCCTGCAACCGTGGCGCCCACCAGCGGGATAAACGCGGTCATAAAGATGATGATGGCCAGCGGGAAGGCGAGCGGAACCTGGAGGATCAGGAGCGCCGCGCCGATGGCCACGGCATCAACCAGGGCCACGATGGCGGTGCCGCGGACGTAACCGCCCAGGACCTCGAGGGTGCGGCTGCCCGCTCGGCGGAGTTTTGCTTCCCGGTGTCCGCTGAAGGGCCGCAGGAAGAAGTTCCAGATCTTGGCGCCGTCCTTGAGGAAGAAGAACAGGATGACCACCGTCAGCGCGCTACCGGCCAAGAACTCCGTCACCACGGACAGTCCGGTGATGGCACCGGAACGGACCTGGCTGCTGGTCGCGAACTGGATGATGCCCTCCCGCGCCTGGTTCAGCTGCTCCTGATCGATGGGCACGGGACCGTTGAGCAGGAACTGCTCCAGTTCGTCCAGTCCCGAGGCTGCCTGCTGCGCCAGTTCGGCCCACTGGCTCCGGACGGAGAAGTAGATGACCGTGCCGACTCCGGCCAGCAGGAGCAGGAGGGCCACGAACGCCACCCCCGTCGCTGCGGCACCCGGCAGCCCGCGGCGTCGGAGCAGGTTCACGAACGGGCTGATGGCCGCGGCAAGGATGAGCGCGATCAAGACTGGGACGACCAGGAGCTTGACCTGCATCAGCGCGTACACAGAGACCACAGCCACCGCCAGGATCAGCAGGACCTGGGCAGAGCGGATTCCAACCCTTCCCAGTCCGTCGGTCCAGAGTCCGGCGGGCGGCTTCCGCGCCCGCTGCTTCCCTGGGGTTGCTTCGCTCAGGGCCTCTTCCCGCGGTGCCTCACTGCCCGGGGTCTCGTCGTGCATGGCGTGGTGGGTTGCTCGTGACATGGAAACTCCTCGTCATCGGCGGGCACCCAGGATGGGGGTGGCACCCGGGCTTGACTACTACGTCGGATAGTAAGCCTACTGATGGGGTTGGCCTGCGGCGAACCCCATCACGGGCGAAGGGCCCAGGAACCTCGGACAAGGAACCCCTGCCCAGGAACCCCGGACGGGGAATCTCGCCCTACGCCCGCAGCCACTCCGCGCAGGTGCTCAGGTTCTGGTTGACGCTGGCCACCGCGGCGGCGGCGTCGTGCGCCTCGATCGCGTCCACCAGGGCGCCGTGACCCTCGTGCGTAAGACCGTCCAGCCGGCCCTTGCGCTGCTGCTTGAGCAGGTCCTGGTGGAACACGTCACCGAAACTAACGTAGAGCTCGTGCAGCAGCGGGTTCCCGGTGGCCTGGGCAACGCGCGCGTGGAAGTCCCAATCGGCCCGGGCCCAACCTTCGAAGTCTGCGGCGTTCCAGGCGACTTCCCGGGTGGCGAGCACGGCACGCAGGGCGGCGACGTCGTCGGCCGTTGCATTTCGGGCGGCGAGGCGGGCCGCCTGCGTGTCCAGGCCCAGCCTGACCTCGAGGATGTGTTCGTCCGTATGGTCCTGGTACATGCGCCGGGCGGCGCCGGACATCTCGCTGGTGGCGCGGACGTAGGTGCCGTCGCCGCGCCGGACCTCCAGCATCCCGCTGTGGGCCAGGGCCTTGATGGCTTCGCGCAATGTGCCCCGCGAGACGCCCAGGCCCTGCATCAGTTCCGGTTCAGAGGGGATGCGCTGGTCCAGCGGCCATTCGCCGGACTGGATCATCTGCCGCAGCTTGGCGGTGACTTCGGCTGCGAGTGGCTGGCGGTATGAGGTGCTTAGGGTCATGGCGTCCTACTTCTTCAGGCCGGACAAGGGGGCACGCGAAATGAGATGAGCCACCGCCACTTGGACCACGGCGAGGCCGAGCAGCAGTGCGAGGGGAAGAGTCCAGCTGCCAGTACCGCTGAACAGCAGCCCGGCACCGAAGGGGCCGGCCGTGGCCAGCAGGTAGCCGGTGGACTGCGCCAGGGTGGACAGGGCAGTGGTCTCGGCGGTGCTCGTCCCGCTCCGGCTGATCATCACCATTACCAGCGGGAAAATTCCCAGGCCGAAGCCGAGCAGGACGGTTGGAATGACGGCCAGGCCCACCGGCAGGAACAGCAGCGACGCCAGGCCGGCCACCATGGTGATGCTGACCAGATACAGCGCTGGCCGGAGCATCCGGGGCCGAGAGCCGATGGCGAGGAGCACCATGCCAGCCGGTACGGAGACCAGCTGCATGAGCCCGTACATCAGGCCGCTGTCAGCTGAGCTGATGCCCATGCTGATCAACATCGACGGGAACCAGCTGATGAGCGAGTACGCGAGCAGCGCCTGGAGAGCGAAGATGGCCGTGAGTAGCTGGCCCTTCCGGGTGCGGAGAAGAGGCCATGGGGAGATGCGGGCAGCAGTGTTCCGGACGCTGTTGCGGTGCGCATGCAGAACAACGGGCAGGAAGCCCAGGAAGGCGGCCACGGCCAGGAATCCGATCGCGCCGACCGCGGCCGACGGTGAGCCGAGCGTCAACGCCAGCGGGACGACGGCGACCGCGGTGACGGTGGCGCCCGTGGTCATGGTGACGGTGTAGAGGGCCGTCATCGCTGAGGTGCGGTGGGCAAAATGCTCGCGGATGAACGACGGCATGGCCACATTGCAGACCGCCAGGCCGGACATCCCCACCACGGTGCCCGCCACCAGCATGCCGGTTGCCGGGATCCCTCGGAGCAGCAGTCCGCCGGCCAGGAATCCGAGCGCCAGCAGGATTGCCTTCTCAACGCCCAGCCGTCCGGTCAGCCATGACGTCGCGGCCCCCGCCACCGCAAAACAGAGCGTAGGGATGGACGGGATGATCGCCGCCACCAGTGGCCCGAAGCCAAGGACTTGCTGAAAATCATGGAGGAGGGCAGACGCGGCTGCAATCCCCGCCCGCAGGTTCAGCCCGATCAGCACCAGCGCAATGACTCCGAATACGACGGCGGTGCGCGGCTTGGGCGGCGCTTCGGACAGCGTCGGGGCCTTGGACGGGGCAACAGTCATGTCTTTACGTTAGACGTTAGACGTTTGATGTCTAGGGTTCTGTGGTGAACCTCTCCCGGCTATTAATATTGCGGGCATAGACTCGGGCCACAGGAGTTCAGCCCCGGGCTCGTAAGAACTCGACCAGTAGGATCTGGCGCCCATCAATGTGGAAGGACGGCCGGACATGGCTTCGCAGGCAGTTGAGGTCGAAAAGAAGTACGACGTCGGTCAGCACGCCGAGGTGCCGTCGCTTGCGGAGATCCCCGAGGTGGCCCGTGTGGGGGAGCCTCACGTGGACACCCTGGAAGCGGTGTACTTCGACACGGAAAGCCACACGCTCGCCTCCCGCGATATCACCCTTCGCCGCCGCACGGGCGGAGTCGACGCCGGCTGGCACCTGAAGCTGACCGCGGAGGGTCCCCGGACCGGGGGCCATAAGCCGGACCCACTGGGGTCCCCGTCCGGCAGCTCCGGTTCGGAACCCCAGCGGCGCCGCGAGCTGCGCGCCCCGCTGGGCCAGTCCGGCGTCGTGCCTAACAGCCTGTTGGCGCACGTGTTGGTATACCTCCGCGGCGAGGATGCCGCCCCGGTGGTCCGGCTGGAAACCCGGCGCACCACTTATCCGTTGTACGGCGAGGACGGTGTCCACCTGGCTGACCTGGCGGATGACCTTGTCAGCGCAGAGCTGCTCGGCGCTGCCGGCGGCGGGGCCGCGCACGACGGCGGGGCCGCGCCCGACGGGGAGGCCCGGACACAGCAGTGGCGCGAATGGGAGCTCGAGCTGGTGCACGGGAGTCCTGACCTGATCTCGGCCGCGGCGGAATTCCTGGCCGCTGCCGGGGCCCGCCCGGCCAAGCACGGCTCCAAGCTGGCAAAGGTTTTGGCCCTGCCGGTTGCGGAGTCCGGTGCCGCCGCCGGGCCAAAAAGTCCTGGCAAGAAGGGGCCGGTGTCGGACCTCCTGACCGCCTACCTGGCTGCACAGATCCGCCAGATCCTGGCGCACGATCCCGGCGTCCGCCTGGAGGAACCCGAGGCGGTGCACGATCTGCGTTCGGCCACCCGCAGGGCCCGGTCCGCGCTCGCAGCGTACCGCCGCCAATACAGCGCCGTGGCCGTGCGGCGCCTCCGGGACGAACTGAAGTGGCTCGGCCGGGTGTTGGGAAGACCGCGCGACGCTGAAGTCATGCTGGATCGCCTGCGCGGGCACACGGCCGAACTACCCCCCGGCCTGGCCTCGGCGGTGAAGGGCCAGCTGGACGATGAACTCGGCAAGAGACTGAACAGTGCCTACCGGAAACTCCAGAAGGCGCTGCTTTCCGAACGGTACTTCAGGCTCCTGGATGACCTGGAAGCCTTCCGTGACCACCCGCCGGTCCGGCCGGAAGGGGCAGCGCCGGCCCGCAAGGTGGCCGCCAAGCTGGTGGCCAAGGCCGCCAAAAGGCTGGAGCGTGCAGCCCGGGTGGCCAAGCGCTCACGCCGGGGAGCGGAGCACGAGACAGCCCTGCACGAGGTGCGCAAGGCCGCCAAACGGCTGCGGCACGTGGCGGAGTCCGTGGGACCCGTGCACGGCAAACCCGCTGCGAAAATTGCCAAGGCCGCCCATCGCCAGCAGAAGATCCTCGGCGATTTCCACGACGGCGTTGTGGCCCGGGACCTGCTGGCCAAGCTGGCCCCGGCGCCGGACCTGTCCGAGACCGTCGCGTCGGCCTATGTCACGCTCCATACCCGGCAGGTGCAGCTCGCGGCCGACGCCGAGGCCGAGTACCGCAAGGAACGCAAAAGGTCCCGCAAGGTCCTCCGGGGGAAGGTCCTTTAGGGCGGCCGGGCCTACCTGGCCTGCCGCGCTCCGAGCCGCGACACGGCGAGCGCCAACCACAGCTGCACACGGTCCGCCGTGACCGAAGGATCGTAGCCGGTCAGCTCGGTGATCTGCGCCAGCCGGTACCGCACGGTGTTCCGGTGCAGGGTCCGGGCTTCGGCGACGGCGGCCACGGAACCGTTGTTGTTCAGGTAGCTTTCCAGGGTAGCCACCAGTTCCGCGCCGTGGGCGGCGTCGAAGGCGCGCAGCGGGTTCAGCGACTCGTGGGCCATGTCGGCCAGGGGAACGTCTTCGCTGGCCAGCAACAGGGAGGTCAGGCTCAGGCGTTCCGGTTCGTTCACTGGCAGTCCGTGGCTGGCCGCATCGCGCGCCTCGAAGTAGCTCCAGCGCAGGCCGTTCGGCTTGGTGTACGCGCCGCCGATCCCGATCGTCGCGTGGATCCCGGCCTCAGCCAGGTGGTCGCTGAGGCTCCGGGCCAGCGTAGGTGCCGCGCCGCCGTCGTCGTTAATCACCACCACCAGGTCCTTCCCGACGACGGCGGCCACCGCGTTCTCCAACGACTGCGGTACTGAGGTGCTCACCAGTGCCTTGTGATGGGCGGCCGACACGGCCAGCAGCACCACGTTTTTGCGCGTGCTGTTCAGGCCCACGCCGGCGAGCCGCCGCTGCGCCTCGCTGGTCTCCAGGGAGCCGTGGATGACGTCCTCGAGCACCTGGCCGCACAGGGCGCGCCGGGCCTGCCGCTGCTTGACCATGTTGTTCAGCTCCACGCTGATCAGATTCTGGGCGTAGCCGATGATGCCGGAATCCTCGAACGGCTGGCGGACCCACAGCGTGCAGGCATCCCTGCGGCCAGTGGGGATTGGGTAGGACGCCCACGTGTCCGCAGCGGGGTGGTCTGTGGCGCTGTTGTACAGGTGGGCGGCGAACTGCGTGAGGGCAATGTCGGTCCGCAGCATGCCGCCCAGGTGCTTCAGGAGCTCGGCCAGGCCGCCGCCGGTCAGCAGCGCACGGGCCAGGACCTGGTGCCCGGCGATCAGCCGTTCCAGCTTGGCGTAGTGGTCCGCGGACTGGGCGTCCGCCACGAGCTTGCCGATCGCGATGAACGGGGTCTCGTATGGGACCTGCACCATCGGCAGCCCCCACCGGTTGGCCTCGGCGATCATGGCCGACGGGACTGCCTCGTGCGACAGGCCGATGCCGAACCCGATGCCCACCGCCCCGGCGCGCTGGACCTGACGGACAAACCGGCGCTGCTCCGGCGCGGATTTCAGGCGCAATCCGGTGGTGAGCACCAGTTCGCCGCCGTTGATGAACCGCTGCGGATCCTCAAGCTCCGTCACTGCAACCCAGTTGATGTCCTGGTGCCACGTGGTCTCGGCGAGGCCTGCCTTGGACAGATTCAGGGTCTTCACACCAAGGAGCGCAGCGAGGGAAATGGCCATGGTTCAAGCATAGGCAGACGCTGGTCAATCGCACTAAACATTTCATCCAAGGGTGTGCAGGTGGCTATTCCCTGCGAAGGGGCGCTGGCATAGGCTCAAAGCAGTCACATCCATCCGCTTCGCAGCTGATGTTCCCTATGAAAGAGGTTGTACACCGTGGTTCAAACCTTGCAGAACTTCATCAACGGTGAGTTTGTCACGCCCGCCGGCACCGGCCTGCTGGACATCGTCAACCCCACCAACGGCGAGGTGGTGGCCCAGGCGCCCGTCTCAGGCCAGGCCGATGTTGATGCCGCCATGACCGCGGCCAAGGATGCCTTCAAGACGTGGAAGCACGTCACCCCCGGGCAGCGCCAGCTTATGCTGCTCAAGCTCGCCGACGCCATCGAAGCCCACAGCGACGAACTCGTTGAAGCCCAGCACCGCAACACCGGCCAGGTCCGCTCCCTGATCGCGTCCGAGGAAGTTGCCGCCGGCGCCGACCAGCTCCGCTTCTTCGCCGGTGCCGCCCGCATCCTGGAAGGCAAGTCAGCCGGCGAGTACTTCGAAGGCCACACCTCCTACGTGCGCCGCGAACCCATCGGTGTGGTGGCCCAGGTGGCACCCTGGAACTACCCCTTCCTGATGGCCATCTGGAAGATCGGCCCCGCGCTCGCGGCCGGCAACACCGTGGTCCTCAAGCCGTCCGACACCACCCCCGAGTCCACCCTGGTGCTGGCCCGCCTGGCCGGCGATATCCTGCCCGCCGGCGTGCTGAACGTGGTGCTGGGAACCGGTGAAACCGGCGCCATGATGGTGGAGCACAAGGTCCCCGGACTAGTCTCCATCACCGGCTCCGTCCGCGCCGGCATCGCCGTGGCCTCAGGCGCCGCGAGGGGCCTCAAGCGCGCCCACCTGGAGCTCGGCGGCAAGGCCCCGGCCATCGTGTTCAAGGACGCCGACATCAAAAAGAGCGCCGCGGCCATCGCCGAATTCGCCTTCTTCAACGCCGGCCAGGACTGCACAGCCATCACCCGCGTGCTGGTCCAAGACGAGGTGCACGACGACGTAGTGGCAGCCATGGTGGAGCACACCAAGACCCTGCATACCGGCTCGCAGGACGACGAGGACAACTACTTCGGGCCGTTGAACAACGTGAACCACTTCAACGCGGTGACCTCGGTTGTTGAGCACCTGCCGGCAAACTGCAAGATCGAGACCGGCGGGCACCGCGCGGGGGACAAGGGCTTCTTCTTCGAGCCCACCATTGTCACCGGGGCCAAGCAGAGCGACGACATCGTCCAGAAGGAAACCTTCGGCCCCGTCATCACGGTGCAGAAGTTCAGCACCGAGGACGAGGCCGTGGAGCTGGCCAACGACGTCGACTTTGCCCTCGCTTCGAGCGTCTGGACCACCGACCACGGCACGGCCATGCGCGTCAGCCGCGACCTGGACTTCGGCGCGGTCTGGATCAACACCCACATCCTCCTTACCGCCGAAATGCCCCACGGCGGCTTCAAGCAGTCCGGCTACGGCAAGGACCTCTCCATGTACGGCGTCGAGGACTACACGCGCATCAAGCACGTGATGAGCGCACTCGACGCCTAGCAACTCTCCCGGTGGTCGAGCCTCCCCACCGGCGCGCCCTAACCTCGCTCCGCTTCGGCCAGGGAACCCTGCCGGCGTGGCCCCATTCAGTAAAGAAAGGCCCCCCATGAGCACCACAGCAAGTGAAATCACCTTCCGCCTGGAACAGAAGCGCCGCGTCCAGGCCGACTTCCCGGGCCCCAAGTCCATCGCCCTGACCGAGCGCCGCAAGGCAGTGGTAGCCGCCGGTGTCGCGTCCGCCGTTCCCGTCTACGTTGCGGACGCCGACGGCGGCATCATCCACGACGTCGACGGCAACTCCTTCATCGACCTCGGCTCGGGCATCGCGGTGACCAGCGTCGGCGCCTCGGATCCGGCCGTCGTCGGGGCCGTGAAGGAAGCCGTGGAGCACTTCACCCACACCTGCTTTATGGTCACCCCGTACGAAAGCTACGTGGCCCTGGCCGAGCAGCTCAACCGCCTGACCCCGGGCGACCACGAGAAGCGGACGGTGCTGTTCAACTCCGGCGCCGAGGCTGTGGAGAACGCCGTCAAGGTGGCCCGCCTCGCCACGGGACGTGACGCCGTCGTCGCCTTTGACCACGCCTACCACGGCCGCACCAACCTGACCATGGCGCTGACCGCGAAGGCGATGCCGTACAAGACCAACTTCGGCCCGTTCGCGCCCGAGGTCTACCGCATGCCGATGAGCTACCCGTTCCGCGAGGAAAACCCGGAGATCACCGGTGCCGAGGCTGCCAAGCGTGCCATCACCATGATCGAGAAGCAGATCGGCGGCGACCAGGTGGCCGCGATCATCATCGAACCGATTCAGGGCGAGGGCGGCTTCATTGTCCCCGCCGAGGGCTTCCTCCCCGCGCTGGCGGCCTGGGCCAAGGCCAACGGTGTGGTGTTCATCGCCGACGAGGTCCAGTCCGGCTTCTGCCGCACCGGCGAATGGTTCGCGGTAGACCACGAGGGTGTTGTCCCGGACATCATCACCATGGCCAAGGGCATCGCCGGCGGCATGCCCTTGTCCGCGATCACCGGCCGCGCGGACCTGCTCGACGCCGTCCACCCGGGCGGCCTCGGCGGCACCTACGGCGGCAACCCGGTTGCGTGCGCCGCCGCGCTGGCCGCGATCGGCTCCATGGAGGAATACAACCTCGCCGGACGTGCGCGCCACATCGAGCAGCTCGCTACGGGACGCCTGCAGGAACTGCAGGCCGAACTGGCCGGCAGCGGGAAGTCCGTGATCGGCGACATCCGCGGCCGCGGCGCGATGCTGGCCGTCGAACTGGTCCAGGTCGGCTCCACGGAACCCAACCCCGAGCTGACCAAGGCTGTGGCCGCTGCCTGCCTCAAGGAGGGTGTCATCATCCTCACCTGCGGCACCTACGGCAACGTCATCCGCCTGCTCCCCCCGCTGGTCATCACCGACGACCTGCTGAACGACGGCCTGGACGTCCTGGCTGTAGCCATCAAGGCCAACGCCTAGGACCCACCCACCACGTAGTTAGCGCCACGTAAAACCACAGCGCGAACTGGCAGCTGATGACCTCAAATCCGGGATTTGACGTCATTAGCTGCCAGTTCGCGCTCGTTTTATGAGGTGCGTGCGAGTTTCCTGGCCACGGAGTTCTTGCGGGTGGCGCGGAGCATATCGACGGTCAGCACCAGCAGGGCCAGCCACACCACACCGAAGCCGATCCAGCGGCTGGCGGTCATGGCTTCCTGGAACACCACCAGCGCCACGATGAACTGGAGCACCGGGGCGACGTACTGAAGCAGCCCGATGGTGGTCATGGGCAGCCGGCGGGCCGACGCGCCGAAGAACAACAGCGGCACCGCGGTGATCACGCCGGAGGCCACCAGGAGCCAGAAGTGCCCGGGGCCCTGGCTGGCCAGGGTGGCCGAGCCGGTGACACCAAGGAACACCATCGTGGCGGCCGCGATCGGTGCCAGCACGATGGTTTCCACGCTGAGGCTGGTCACCGCATCCGCCTTCGGGCCAACGCGCTTCTTCACAAACCCGTACAGGCCAAAGCTGAAGGCCAGCGTCAGGGCGATCCAGGGCAGTTTGCCGTAGCTCACCGTGAGTACGCCCACCGCTACAAAACCGATTCCGACGGCGGCCCACTGGAGGGGGCGCAGCTTCTCCTTCAGGACGAACACACCCAGGAGGACCGAGATCAGGGGGTTGATGAAGTAGCCCAGCGCGGCTTCGACGGCCTGGCCGGTGGTCACGCCATAGGTATAAGTCAGCCAGTTCACGGCAATGAGTGCGGCCGCGATGGCGAGGGTGCCGAACACCGAACGGTCGCGAAACGCTGCGGCTAGCGCACGCCAGGACCGGGTGACCGTGATCAGGAGGACGCAGAAGAGCAGCGACCACACGACGCGGTTGGCCACGATCTCCACCGCACCGGCGGGCATCAGCGCGAAGAAGTACAGGGGGAGCAGCCCCCACAACCCGTACGCGCCGAAGCCGAACAGGACTCCCGGCGTCGTCTCCTTGTCTACAGCCTTGAGGCCTGCTGGCGCGGTGGCAGCGGTCTTGGGTAAGGAGGTGGTTTCAGGGGGAGTAGGCACCTAACCAATAACACCAGTTGATGGACGCGTATTCCAGTCAAAAGTGAGTACGCGTTCCTCCATGGAACCGAGGAACCCGCAGGATGCCGCCGCGGGAGGCTCCGCCGCAGCAACGGAAACGGCCGCGGCTACCGTCGCGTGCGCGCCGGGACGGGCTTCAGCTACCGGGAGGCTGGAAAGCATCGGCATCCCGCCGGCCTGGACCGACGTCTGGATTGCGCCCTTCGACAACGGGCACATCCAGGCAACGGACCTCGATGCGATGGGCCGGCGGCAGTACATCTACCACCCCGAATGGCGCGAGCGGAAGGACCGGGTGAATTCGACCGCGCCCTGCAGCTGGCGGAGTCGCTGCCCACGACCCGGTGGTTGGTCACCCTGGACCTGCGCAGCGACGGTTTGAGCCGCGAACGCGTCCTTGCGGCGGCTTTCCGGATGCTGGACAGCGGATCCCTCCGCGTGGGATCAGAGCGGTACACCAACGAGAACGGCAGCCGCGGCCTGGCCACGCTCCTGTGTGGACGCTCAAGCGCCGCGGTGGAAATGCCAGGCTGCTGGCGTTCAAGGACGGCCGGACCTGGCGGCCGGTCACCCAGCGCGGACATCAATGCCTACGTCAAGGAGCGGACGGGCCTCGACTTCACCGCCAAGGACTTGCGGACGCTGCACGGGACCGGGGAGACCATCGACCCCAAACGCCTGGACTCCGCGGAAGCCGAACTGCGGGCGCTGCTGTACCGGGAAAGCGACGTGGTGCCGCTGCAACACATTTAGAATGGGGACATTGTGCGCAACTGCACTGTGCGCCTCCGTCGCAATCTCCTCGTTCCAGAAGGGCTCCCGGTGTCCAACCCAGGCGAAACCACCTCCAAGCGTCCACTCCGCGTCGCCATTGTGGGTGCGGGACCGGCAGGTGTCTATGCGGCGGACATCCTGACCAAGTCCAACGGCGTGAAGGACGGCGATTTTGAGGTCAGCATCGACCTTTTTGAGGCCTACCCCGCCCCGTACGGCCTGATCCGCTACGGCGTCGCGCCTGACCACCCGCGCATCAAGGGGATCGTGAACGCGCTGCACAAGGTCCTGGACCGGGGCGACATCCGCTTCCTGGGCAACGTCACCTACGGCCGTGACCTCACCCTCCATGACTTCCGCGCCTTCTACGACGCCGTCATTTTCTCCACGGGCGCCGTCAAGGACGCCGATCTGCCTGTCCCGGGCATCGACCTGGCCGGGTCGTTCGGCGGCGCCGACTTTGTGTCCTGGTACGACGGCCACCCCGATGTGCCCCGCGACTGGCCGCTCGATGCCAAGGAAATCGCGGTGATCGGCAACGGGAACGTGGCGCTGGACGTGGCCCGGATGCTGGTCAAGCACGCCGACGAGCTGCTCACCACCGAAATCCCGGACAACGTCTACCAAGGCCTGAAGAACTCGCCGGTCACCGACGTCCACGTTTTCGGCCGCCGTGGCCCGGCGCAGGTCAAGTTCACACCGCTGGAGCTGCGCGAGCTGAGCCACATGAAGGACGTGGACATTGTCCTGTACCCGGAGGACTTCGAGTTCGACGAAGCCTCCGACGACGCCATCCGGAGCAACAACCAGATCAAAACCATGGTGAACACGCTGACCAACTGGCTCGTGGAGGAGCACGCCGAATCGGAAGAACCGTCTTCACGCCGCCTGCACCTGCACTTCCTGCACAGCCCGGTTGAGGTCTACGGAAACCCCGACGACGGAGGGTCCGGCCAGGTGGCCGGCATCAAGTTTGAGCGCATGGAGCTCGACGGCACCGGCAACGTCAAGGGCACGGGCGAGTTTGTGGATTACCCCGTCCAGGCCGTGTACCGCGCCGTCGGCTACCACGGCTCGCCCCTGGATGAGCTGGAATACGATGCCAGGCGCGGAGTGGTCCCGAACGAGGGCGGCCGCGTGCTGGACGCCGCCGGCAACCCCGTCCCCGGAATCTACGCCACCGGCTGGATCAAGCGTGGACCGGTTGGCCTGATCGGGCACACCAAGGGTGACGCCCTGGAGACCATCGGCTTCCTGCTGGAGGACCGGCTGACGCTTCCTCCGGCGCAGAACCCGGACCCGCAGGCCATCATCGATCTCCTGCAGGAGCGCGGCATCGAGTTCACCACGTGGGAGGGCTGGATCAAGCTGGACGCGCACGAAGCAGCCCTCGGCGCCGCGTGGACGGAAGGCGAGGACGGCGCCGATGGGACCGCCGCCGTCGTGCGTGAACGCATCAAAGTGGTCCCGCGCGAGGAAATGATCAGCATCTCCCGCGCCTGACGCGCAAGAGGGTTGCCGCTGGAGGGTTAGCGACAGCGGCCATTAGACTTTGCAGGACCGAGGGGAGTTCGATGAGGAACCTGATCCTGCCGCCGGCGTCCGGCGGCGAAGCGACTGCGCTGGCCCAGCGTCATGCCCTGGCAGCCCACGAGCAGCTCGACGCCCAAGCGTTTCTGGGCACCCAGGAAATCCCCGGGCTGCGCCGGCTGATTCGGGAATCCTGGCAGCGGTCCGCCCGCTTGAAAGCCAACCCTGACAACCCCGAAGCGCCCCTTGCCCTGGACACTGACGAGCTCGAGGAATACCGGCGGCAGCACCCGCTGGCCAGCATCATGCCCGTGATCCACAAACTCCTGGTCCAGCCCAGCCACGACAGCGGCCTGCTCGTTGCCGTGGGTGATGAGGTGGGCCGGCTGCTCTGGGTGGAAGGGGATCCCGCCCTGCAACGCCGTGCCGAAGGCATGATGTTCGTCCCGGGTGCCGACTGGTCAGCGCGCCGGGAACTGCCCTGGCCCTGGGCCGCGGGATCCAGATTTCCGGGGCGGAGCATTACCAGCGGTCCGTGCACGCGTGGAGCTGCACGGCCGTCCCGTTCCATGATCCGGATTCCGGCGCGCTGCTGGGCGTTGTGGACATCACGGGCAAGGCCACCGCGGTGGCGCCCCACACCCTGTCGCTCGTCGAGGCGACCGTCGCTGCCGCTCAGGCGCAGCTTCGTGTTGAGCGGCTGCAGCTGGCGGCGACCCTTGCCAGCCGGCCGGCCCGACGGCGGAACGCCAGTTCGGCGGCCAGGTCGGATTCGGCGCGGGCCGGGGGAGCCGGCGGCGTGAAGGAAGGCAGCCTGTACCGCAACAGCCTCCAGCTTCTGGGCCGCGACCAGGCGTTGCTCAGCATCGAAGGCAGAACGGTGGCGCTGTCTGCCCGGCACAGTGAAATCCTCGCCTTGCTCAGCACCCACCCGGACGGGCTGAGCGCCGAGGAGCTCAGTGTCCTGCTCTACCCAGGCGACGGCCCAACCATGACTCTCCGTGCGGAAATGGTCCGGCTGCGCAAGATCCTCCAGCAGCTCAACCCGGCCGCCGTTCCGGAATCCCGGCCGTACAAACTCACCATGGATCTGGTCCCGGACAGCGGGCAGGTGCTGAACTGCCTGCAGCGCGGCGCCCACCGCATTGCGCTGGAAATCTACCGTGGCGCGATGCTCCCGCGCTCCGAAGCGCCGGGCATCATCGACCTCCGCGACAGGGTCTCCTCACTCATGCGCGAAGCGGTGCTGACGGACGGCAGTGCCGAGACGCTGCTCAAGTACGCGGCACTTCCGGAGGCGCGGGACGACGTCGACGTCCGGACTGCCGCCCTGAAGCTGCTGCCGCCGCGCTCGCCCAAGCGGGCCGCTGTCGTCGCGGACCTTGAGCGGCTGGAAGCTGAACTGAGCGCCTCCCCACCTGCCCCCTAACCTCGCAAGTCCGTCCCGGCTCCCTGCCCTCGCAAGCTCGGGCCGGGGCCCTCGCCGGCGCGGCTCTACGGCCAGGGAACCCGGCAGTCGTGGCCCCAGACTCAATCCCTGGTCGTGAGCTGGCTCACACCCGCGCAACCTGACTGCAACTCTCACCCTCCTACGCTGAAACCAACGGCGGCCGCCAGCATCAGGCGCCGCCTTCATGCACAGCAAAGGAGCTAGCAATGACTGTTTACGCACAGCCCGGTACCGAGGGTTCGAAGGTCACCTTCAAGGAGCGCTACGAGAACTGGATCGGCGGCGAGTGGGTTGCCCCCGTCAAGGGCCAGTACTTCGAGAACATCACACCCGTCACCGGCAAGGTCTTCTGCGAAGTGGCCCGCGGAACCGCCGAGGATATTGAACTCGCCCTGGACGCCGCCCACAAGATTGCACCCTCCTGGGGCAAGACCTCCGTCGCGGAACGTGCCGCCATCCTGAACAAGATCGCCGACCGCATCGACGAAAACCTTGAAATGCTGGCCGTCGCCGAATCCTGGGACAACGGAAAGCCCATCCGTGAAACCCTCAACGCGGACATCCCGCTCGCGGCGGACCACTTCCGCTACTTCGCCTCGGCCGTCCGCGCCCAGGAAGGCCGGCTCTCCCAGCTCGACGACGACACGACCGCCTACCACTACCACGAGCCCCTCGGCGTCGTCGGCCAGATCATCCCGTGGAACTTCCCCATCCTGATGGCCGTCTGGAAGCTCGCCCCGGCTCTCGCCGCAGGCAACGCCGTGGTCCTCAAGCCCGCCGAGCAAACGCCGTCGTCCATTCTGGTCCTGATGGAACTCATCGGTGACCTGTTACCGGCCGGTGTGCTCAACGTGGTCAACGGCTTCGGCGTCGAGGCCGGCAAACCGCTCGCGTCCAGCCCGCGGATCCGCAAGATCGCCTTCACCGGCGAGACTTCCACCGGGCGCCTGATCAGCCAGTACGCGAGCCAGAACCTGATCCCCGTCACCCTGGAGCTCGGCGGCAAGAGCCCGAACATCTTCTTCAACGACGTTGCCGAGTCCAACGACGCGTTCTATGACAAGGCGCAGGAGGGCTTCACGCTCTTTGCCTTCAACCAGGGCGAGGTCTGCACCTGCCCGTCCCGCGCCCTGGTCCAGGAGGACATCTACGATTCCTTCATGGCAGACGCCGTGGCCCGGGTGGAGAAGATCATCCAGGGCAACCCGCTGGACACCAACACCCAGCTCGGTGCACAGGCCTCCAACGACCAGCTGGAAAAGATTCTTTCCTACATCGACATCGGCAAGCAGGAAGGCGCCAAGGTGCTCACCGGCGGCGCCCGCGCCCAGCTGGAAGGCGATCTGGCCGGCGGCTATTACGTCCAGCCCACCGTCTTCGAGGGCCACAACAAGATGCGGATCTTCCAGGAGGAGATCTTCGGACCTGTCGTGTCTGTCTCCCGGTTCAGTGACTACAACGACGCGATGGAAATCGCCAACGACACCCTCTACGGGCTCGGCGCCGGCGTCTGGTCGCGGAACGGCAACGTCGCTTACCGTGCGGGCCGTGAAATCCAGGCCGGCCGCGTCTGGGTCAACAACTACCACGCCTACCCTGCCGGCGCCGCGTTCGGCGGGTACAAGTCCTCCGGCATCGGACGTGAAAACCACTCCATGATGCTGGACCACTACCAGCAGACCAAGAACCTCCTGGTCAGCTACAACGAGAACAAGCTCGGCTTCTTCTAAGCCTGGTTTACGTCCCACCGCATAACAACCGCTCCAAACTACGCAAGGGATTTCGCCAATGACGACGACGATGCAAGCAGCAGTAGTAACCGAGTTCGGCAAGGATCTTCAGATCCAGACCCTCCCCATTCCCACCCCGGGCCGGGGCGAGGCGCTCGTCAAGGTCATCACCACCGGCGTCTGCCACACAGACCTCCACGCGGCGGAGGGCGACTGGCCGGTCAAGCCGACACCGCCGTTCATCCCCGGCCACGAAGGCGTAGGCGAAGTGGTTGCCTTGGGTGAGGGTGTAACTGACCTGGCTATCGGAGACTTCGTCGGCAACGCCTGGCTCTGGTCCGCCTGCGGCGACTGCCAGTACTGCCGCACCGGCTGAGACACTGTGTGAAGCACAGAAGAACGCCGGCTACAGTGTGGACGGTTCCTTCGGGCAGTACATGCTTGTGGACACGCGCTTTGCCGCACGCATCCCGGCGGGCTCGGACCCCGTTGAAGTCGCCCCGGTGCTTTGCGCCGGCGTCACGGTCTACAAGGGCCTGAAAATGACCGAAGCCAAGCCCGGACAGTGGGTCACCATTTCCGGCATCGGCGGACTCGGGCACATTGCCGTCCAGTACGCCGTGGCGATGGGCCTGCGGGTAGCCGCCGTGGATATCGCGGACGACAAACTCGCCCTGGCCAAGAAGCACGGTGCGGAGCTTACCGTCAATGCGCTGCACGAAGATCCCGCCGAAGTCATCCAACGTGAAACCGGAGGTTGTCATGGAGTCCTGGTCACCGCAGTACACCCGTCTGCTTTCGGCCAGGCGATCGGCATGGCCCGCCGGGGCGGGACGATTGTGTTCAACGGCCTGCCGCCGGGCGACTTCCCGGCACCGATCTTCGAGATTGTGCTTAAGGGCCTGACAGTCCGCGGCTCGATCGTGGGTACCCGGCAGGACCTGGAGGAAGCCCTCGAGTTCTACGCCGAGGGCAAGATCCACCCCACGGTGTCCACCCGGGAGCTCTCCGAGGTCAACGCCGTTCTTGACGAGATGAAACACGCCAAGATCGACGGCCGCGTCGTCATCAAGTACTGATGATGGAGGCGAGGCTTGACGCCGCAGTAACGCTGCCCGGGGAGGACATCTCCCGCGTGGCGCTCACGGCCGAGGCCGTGGAACTGCTCAGGAAGCTGTGGGGCCAGCACGGACCCCTCATGTTCCACCAGTCCGGCGGCTGCTGCGACGGCTCCTCGCCTATGTGTTATCCGGCCGGGGAGTTCATCACCGCGGAAGCGGACGTCCTCCTGGGGCTGTTCGACATCGCCGACGGCAAGCAGCCGCAGCCCCTCGAGTTCTGGATGTCCAGGGAGCAGTTCAACTACTGGAGCCACACCCATCTGACCGTGGACGTGGTCCAGGGCCGGGGGAGCGGGTTCTCGGTCGAGTCGCCCGAAGGCAAGCGGTTCCTGATCCGGTCAAAGCTGATGGACTGGCCCGACTAGGCAGGCCCGTCCAACAGGCGCCATCAGCCAGCACCAAACACCAGCACCAAACACCAGCGCGAACGGACACCTGAGGCCCTCCCGGCGAGGGCCTCAAGTGGCCCTTCGCGCTTAACCGGGGCGGGCAGGGAGTCTCACCATGCGGGACAGGTGTGAACGTCCAGTGTCTGGACAAGTATCGTTGTTGGGTCTGTTTCCAACACAAATCAAGATTGTGGAACTCCTTATGAACCTTCTCCGGACCAAATCCATCGAGCAGTCCATCGCCGACGCCGATGAACCCGGACGCAAGCTCAAGCGGTCGCTCAGCAGCTGGGACCTGATGATCATGGGTATCGCCGTCGCTGTCGGCGCCGGCATTTTCTCGGTGGGCGCCAAGGCCGCGGCCAACTTCTCCGGCCCGGCTGTGACGTTGTCCTTCGCCATTGCCGCCGTGACATGTGCCCTGGCCATCATGTGCTACGCCGAGTTCGCCACCGCCATTCCGGTCGCCGGGTCGGCCTACGTCTTTACATACGCCACCATGGGCGAACTGCTTGCGTGGATCATCGGCTGGAACCTGATCCTGGAACTGTTCACCGCCGCGGCAGTGATCGCCAAGTACTGGGGCATCTACCTCAGCAAGGTGTTTGCGCTGATGGGGGCCGACGTTCCGCCCGCGCTGTCGCTCGGCGGCGTGGACCTCTACTGGGGCGCCTTCCTGATCGTTGCCGTCTTCACCGTGCTCCTGGTGCTGGGCACCAAGCTCTCCGCCCGTGTGGGCAACGTCTTCACCCTGATTAAGATCGCCGTTGTGCTGTTTGTGATCGTAGTGGGCTTCACGTATGTGAAGTTCGAGAACTACACGCCGTTCGTGCCCGCCGCGGAACCCACCGCCGGGGGCACCGCGGACGTCCTGAAGCAGTCATTCTTCGGCTTCCTCACCGGCGCCGCGCCCGCCCAGTACGGCACGCTGGGTATCTTCGCCGGTGCGGCCCTGGTGTTCTTCGCCTTCATCGGCTTTGACGTCGTGGCCACGTCCGCGGAGGAAGTCAAGAACCCGCAGAAGACCCTGCCGCGCGGCATCTTCGGCGGCCTGGCCGTGGTGACGCTGCTCTACATCCTGGTGTCCCTCGCGCTCACCGGCATGGTGTCCTACACGGACCTCGCGGCAGCAGAAACGCCCACCCTCACCACCGCGTTCGAGGCCGTCGGCAACACCACCGCGGCCAAGGTCATCGCCTTCGGCTCCCTGATCGGCCTCACCACGGTCATCATGGTGCTGCTGATGGGACTGTCCCGCGTGGTGCTGGCCATGAGCCGCGACGGTTTGCTGCCGCGTGCGCTGTCCAAGACCAGCGAAAAACGTTCGACGCCGGTCCGCCTCCAGATTATCTGCGGGGCCGCAGTAGCACTTGTGGCCGGCCTGACCAAAGTTGACCTGCTGGAAGAAATGATCAACATCGGCACATTGTCGGCGTTTGTCGTGGTGAGCCTGGGCATCCTGGTGCTGCGCAAGAAGCGCCCGGACCTGAAACCGTCGTTCCGCGTCCCGTTCGGCAAGGTTCTCCCGGTGGTTTCCGCCGTCCTGTGCCTGTACCTGATGACGAACCTCGCCGTGGAGACGTGGATCTTCTTCGCCGGCTGGCTGGTCATCGGCATCGTGATCTACTTCGCCTACGGCCAGCGGCATTCCCGCCTGAACGAAAAGTTCGCCGAAGCAAAGTCCGCCGTGGACGCCACGGATTCAAGCGCAGATTCCAGCGCGGACGCCGGCCTTGCCGGCAGTGATGCCGCAGCCGACGACGAGGCACTCACCCGCACCTAGGCTGGGCGGCTGCAAAATTGCGCACAAGACGGAGGCACCCGGGCACCCTTTGGTGGCCGGGTGCCTCTTTCGTGCGTCCGCGATATTGCTCTGTTGTGATCTTGCCGATAAGCCATTGTGCTTGAACCTGGTCCGCTGGCCCAGGTGTCCTCGCTCAGCCTTGGCATGGGCGGCTCGGAGCAACTTTGCCCGGCTGCTGCACCTCACGGGCATCACTTCCGCGCTTTCGCCGGAGGCAGCCCAATCGGCGCAATATACGCTGGAGGTTGCCCGAGAGGCCGGCATCCTGGTCTCGTTCGACCTCAGCTACTGCGCCGCGCTGTGGTCCGCCGACGAAGCCGGTGACGTTTTCCGGAACTTCATCGCCCAGGCAGACGTGGGGGGCCGGCGACGCTTTTGTGGCAGGCTACATTTCGGACCTGCTGGCCGGTGCCCCGGTGGTATAGGTAGAGATATCCCATCTACAGGAAGTCCGGCGTCAGGGCGCCGCGTGACGGCCCACCCAGTCCACCAAGGGACGCAGCTGGTCCCACAGCGCCCCGATTTCCTGCGCCGCAGCCGGTGAGTCCACCCAGTCCGGCTGGCCCAGTTCCATGCCGGCGGACAACGACTTGTGTTTGAGCGGCTCCGCCCGGGGATGGTCCTTGTCGAAACCGCGAGGCACTGTTTTGAGCTTTTCGCCCTCCACCGCAAAGCCCGCAGCAGCCACGGCGTCCACGATGTGCCGCAACGATTCGCCGGTCCCGGACGCATCCACAGAGTTCCGGAAGCGGGTCAGCTGCGCCGGCGTATGGGAATGGTAGCCGCCGCCCACCAATAGTCCGTCGGCGCTCACCTGAAGGTAATACCCCACGCCTTCCTGGGCCGACGCGAAGGCTCCCTGGGCAGTCTTGTCGGGCGATTTGTCCTGGGGGAACCTGATATCCCGGTTGCCGGAAGATCTTCCCCGGACCGAACCGCGGCTCCAGCTCCGCCAGCAACGCGGTGACCGGATCGCGCACCAGGGTGTTGTAACTGTCCTTGTGCTCCAGCCACCACTCCCGGTTGTTGTTGTGCTCAAGTTCGGCATAGAACGCGAATGCCCCTGCAGGGATGCCCTGGAATGTGCTCATGCAGTGATCCTAGGGACAGCCAACAGCTCCAGCCAGAGGGAACGCCCCCTATGTGGAAACAAGGCCGCCCCGCCACGGAAACCGTGACGGGGCGGACGTTGCACCACAGGGGCAGAAGGACTAGCCGATCTTGTTGGCAGCCTCGGCGTCGGAATCAGTGGAGCCCGCACCCAGGTTGGCGCGCAGCTTGGCGCCGAGTTCGGCGTCAACATTCGTCCAGTACTGGATGGCGCGTTCCTTGATTCCCGGGCTCTTCACGCCGCCCACGGCACCGGTGATGGTGTCCAGCAGACGGGCCTTGGCGCCGTCGTCGAACACTTCGCGGTACAGCGTGCCGGCCTGGCCGAAGTCGCCGTCCTCGGCGTGCAGGGAGTGTGCGGAGAGCGTCAGCTCGCCGTCGTTCTCCCAGCCGCCGGCCGGGTTCTGCGGCTCGATGGCTGCCGGGCCGCCCACGGAGTTGGGGGCGTAGACCGGAACGGAGGGAGCGTTGAAGTGGTAACGACCGGCGCCGTCCTGGCTGTAGTTGTTGACCTGGTTCTTCGGCTGGTTCACCGGGATCTGCGCGTGGTTGGTGCCCACGCGGTAACGGTGTGCGTCGGCGTAGGAGAAGATGCGGGCCTGCAGCATCTTGTCCGGCGAAGCGGCGATGCCCGGCACGAAGTTCGACGGCGCAAAGGTGGCCTGCTCGATCTGCGCGAAGTAGTTCTCCGGGTTCTTGTTCAGCTCCATGGTGCCCACGTGGATCAGCGGGTAGTCCGAGTGCGGCCACACCTTGGTGAGGTCGAACGGGTTGAAGCGGTAGGTCTTGGCGTCTGCGTACGGCATGACCTGGACGTGCAGTTCCCAGGACGGGAAGTTGCCCTCGGCGATGTTGTCCTGCAGGTCGCGGATGTAGAAGTCCGCGTCCGAGCCGGCCAGCTCTTCGGCCTGGTCACCGGAGATGGTCTTGACGCCTTGGTTGGACTTGAAGTGGTACTTGACCCAGAAGCGCTCGCCCTCGGCGTTGATCCACTGGTACGTGTGCGAGCCGTAGCCCTGCATTTCACGCCAGGATGCCGGCAGGCCACGGTCGCCCATGAGCCAGGTGACCTGGTGTGCGGACTCGGGGGACAGGGTCCAGAAGTCCCACTGCATGTCGGCGTCGCGCAGGTGGGTGCCCGGGAGGCGCTTCTGGGAGTGGATGAAGTCCGGGAACTTGATGCCGTCGCGGATGAAGAAGACGGGGGTGTTGTTGCCCACGAGGTCGTAGTTGCCCTCGGAGGTGTAGAACTTGACGGCGAAACCGCGGGGGTCGCGCCAGGTGTCCGGGGAGCCGTTCTCGCCGGCGACGGAGGAGAAACGGATCAGCATCTCGGTCTCAACGCCCGGCTGCAGGAACGCGGCTTTGGTGTACTTGGAGATGTCCGAGGTGGCCTTGAACGTACCGAACGCGCCGCCGCCCTTGGCGTGCACTACGCGCTCCGGCACGCGCTCGCGGTTGAACTGGGCGAGCTTTTCGATCAGGTAGTGGTCCGTGAGGATGATGGCGCCGTCGGCACCGACGGACTGTGCGTGCGCGTCGGAAGTGACGGGCGCGCCGGACTGGGTTGTTGAGATGTTTGCAGTCATTATTCTCCTATTTCTCGATTACTTGTGAGGGACGTTCAGAAGGAAGTTTTTGGGACTCTTGGCAGTCCTGGCAGATGCCCTGGTACATCACGTCGGCAATCTGGATGGTCATCGGCTTGGAGTTCTCATCCCAGTGCGGGGTGAGGCAGGGCGCGTGCCCGACGGCGCATTCGACGTCCTCCACGCGGCCGCAGCTGATGCAGATGGCGTGATGGTGGTTGTCACCGACGCGGGTCTCATACAGGGCGGGGGAATGCGGCGGCTCGAAGCGGCGCAGCATGTGCAGATCGGTCAGGTCGCCCAGGACCACGTAAACCGATTGCGCGGTCAGCTCGGGAAGTTCCGTGCGCGCGGCGGCCAGGATGCTCTCCGCAGGGGAGTGCGGGTGATGTTCGACGGCGGTCAGCACGGCTAGCCGCTGCTTGGTCACCCGGCGGCCGTGGGCACGCAGGGCAGCAGCCCATGCGTCGTGGCCGCCAAAGTGTTCCGTCATGCTCCTATTGAACCACTTATTATGAGTCGATCACAATAAGGCTTGGCTAACCTTCGGCAGGTTCAGGAATTCCTGCATAGGGTTGACCGGTTCTCCTGCCGAGCGGCCCATGGCGTGGACTTCCAGGCCGCCGGGTCCGGGCTCCGGCACCACGCAGCTCAGCCCGGTCACGCCGGGGCGATCGGTCAGTCCCTGGACGGCGGCGGCCAGCGCCAGCAGGTGGCCGGGCGTCAGGCCGGGTCCGTCCGGCGCCGGCGGCACCGCCGGCGCGAGCACGGTGTGGTGCGCACCGGCCTTGACCTGCGGGGTCCTGGCAGTGACTTCCGGGAGGGGGCCGTCCACCGGCGGGGCCGGATCCTTGAGATGGCCTTTCGCGGCAGTGTCGCTGGTCAGCATTGCCGCGAACTGCCATCTCGCGACTGCCTCTTGCTCCACAGCCAACCGGCGCAGGGCGGCGCGGAGGCCGCCGTCGTACTCTTTGAGCTGTTCCGCTGCGGCCGGCACCCGGCGCTGCGCGGGTAGGCGCAGCTGTTCGCCGGGCGTGACCGGCTCGGCGTCCCAGCGCCCGAACACGTGGAACGTGGGTGTGGAGGACTCCACCTCCGGTTCGCCGATGGCCGCTCCAATGGGGTGCCACCGGTGCGCAAACGCCACTGTGCAGCGGCTGGCACCCAGAACATCGGCGAGGGCCTGCCGCGCAATGCTGTGGCAGTGCAGCCAGTCGGTGGCCGAGCGGAGATCGAACGCGATGGCCGGGTTCGTGAGCCGGATCAGGAGATGGCCGGCGTTCAGGGCAGTCCGGGGCCGGGCAACCTCCCAGAAAGCCGAGGTAAAAAGCAGCCGCCTGGACACATTCATATGCCAACCCCTTTCCCCCGCCTGAGGATACCAAGCGTGTGACAGAACAGGACACTGCTGCGCCATTAGGGTTGCAGGGTGGGGAAACTGCTGGCCGATATCACACCGCTCCGGGAGAGCCCGGCCTTCCGCCGGCTCTGGCTGGGTTCCGCCGTTTCGGCCGTGGGGAGCCAGCTCACGCTGGTGGCCGTGAGCCTGGAGGTGTACCGCCTCACGCAGGACAGTTTCTATGTGGGCCTGCTGGGTGTGTTTGCGCTGGTGCCGCTGGTGTTCGGCGGCCTGCTGGGCGGGTCCATCGCCGACTCCCACAACCGCCGCACGGTGGCGCTCCTGGCAACCTCTGTCCTCTGGCTGACCACCGGCCTGATCGCCCTGCAGTCCTGGCTGCAGCTGGGAAACGTCTGGGTCCTCTACCTCCTGGTGGCGCTGCAAAGCGGCGCCCAGGCCATCAACCAGCCGGCACGCAGTGCCATCATCCCCACGCTCATCCGCAAGGAACTGCTTCCCGCGGCCTACGCGCTGAGCATGATTTCGTTCGGGGTGGCCATGACGGTGGGACCCCTGCTGGCGGGTGTGCTGGTGGTGTGGGTGGGCTTCGGCTGGACCTACACCATCGACTTCATCAGCTTCGCGTTTGTGCTCTGGGCCGTTTTTAGGCTGCCGTCCATGCCGCCTTCGGGAAGCGCCGGGCGGGCCGGGATCCGGTCTGTCATCGAAGGGTTCCGGTTCCTGGGCACCCGGCCCAACCTGCGGATGACCTTCATCATCGACCTCGTGGCCATGATCCTCGCCCAGCCCCGCGCGCTGATGCCCGCCATCGGTGCGCTGATGATCGGCGGCGGCGAAGCCACGGTGGGCATCCTGCTGGCCTCCACCGCGGTGGGCGCATTCCTGGCAGGTCTGTTTTCCGGGCCGCTCGGCCATGTCCGGTGGCAGGGCAGTGCCGTGGTGTGGTCGGTGATGGGCTGGGGCGCGTCCATTGCGGGCTTCGGCGTGGTGGTGCTCCTTGCAGGACGGACGGACGACGGCGGGGCCACCCTTTGGCTGGTCCCGGCGGCTGTGTGCTGCACCCTGGCCGGAATCGCAGACTCCATCAGCGCCGTCTTCCGCAACACCATCCTGCAGGCCGCTGCGCCGGACCACCTGCGGGGACGGCTCCAGGGGGTCTTCATTGTGGTGGTGGCCGGGGGCCCGCGCGTGGGTGACCTGCTGGCAGGCGGCGGGACTAAGATTTTGAGCGAGGGCTGGGTCCTGCTGTTGGGCGGGGTATTATGCGTCGCTGTGGCCTGGCTGGCGGCACAGCTGCAGCCGGGCTTCCGGAAGTACGATGCCCGCGACCCGGTGCCTTAGGGCCGTGCCTTGTTGGCTACTTTGTCAGGGCGACGTGGAGGAGCGGACGTGCACAAGCATTACAACGGCCTAAAAACTGCGGCGCTCTTTGGCGTCCTGTGGGCGGTGCTCCTGGGCCTGGGCGGCCTGATCGGGATCAATACCCGCAGTTCAGCGCCCATCTGGATCATGGCCCTGATCGGCGTGGCCACCACGGCGTACGGCTACTGGAACAGCGACAAGATTGCCATCCGGTCCATGCAGGCCTACCCCGTCACGGAGGCCCAGGCACCACAGCTGTACCAGATAGTCCGGGAGCTCTCCGTCCGGGCAAACCAGCCGACGCCGCGCATCTACCTCTCACCCACCATGAACCCGAACGCGTTCGCCACCGGCCGGAATCCCAAGAACGCCGCCGTGTGCTGCACCGAGGGAATCCTTCAGCTGCTGGATGCCCGCGAACTGCGCGGGGTCCTGGGGCACGAGCTGATGCACGTATACAACAGGGACATCCTCACGTCCTCGGTGGCGGCCGCGGTGGCCGGCGTCATCACGTCCGTGGGCCAGATGCTGCTGTTCTTCGGCGGAGACCGGCGCAACGCCAACCCGCTGGCCATGCTGGCCATGGCACTGCTGGCGCCGTTTGCCGCCTCGCTGATCCAGCTCGCCATTTCCCGGACCAGGGAGTACGACGCCGACGAGGACGGTTCGCAGCTCACTGGCGATCCGCTGGCGATCCGCTGGCGCTCGCCTCAGCCCTGCTCAAGATTGAGCAGGGGGTCAGGATCGCCCCGCTGCCGCAGGAGCAGAAGCTGGTCAACACCTCGCACCTGATGATCGCCAACCCGTTCCGGGGCGGGGCGATGACCAAGCTGTTCGCCACGCACCCGCCGATGAAGGACAGGATTGCCCGGCTGGAACGGATTGCCGGCCGGGCCCTTAACTAAGGCGACCTGACGAACTGGGGCGCCGCCGTCGTACGTCTTCAGTGGTCCCAGCCCGATCGCGTGTCCTACGCCCGGAGGCGTGTCAGCTGCGGAAGTTGACGAACTGCAGGTCCGCCTCGTCGAAGTCCTTTAGCAGGTTCATGGTGGCCTGCAGGTCATCGCGGGACTTGGACGAGACGCGGAGTTCGTCGCCCTGAATCTGGGACTTGACGCCCTTGGGGCCCTCATCGCGGATCAGCTTGTTGATCTTCTTGGCCAGGTCCTGCTCGATGCCTTCCTTGATGGAGGCTTCCAGGCGGAATTCCTTGCCGGATGCATACGGCTCGCCGGTGTCCAGGGACTTCAGGGAGATGCCGCGGCGGATCAGCTTGGACTGGAGGACGTCCAGCACGGCCAGGACGCGTTCCTCCGAGTTCGCCTTCATCAGGATCTTCTCGTCGCTGAAATCGACCTCGGCGCCGACGCCCTTGAAGTCGTAGCGCTGGACCAGTTCCTTCTGTGCCTGGTTCAGCGCGTTGGCCACTTCCTGCTTGTCCACTTTGCTTACGACGTCGAACGTTGACTCGCCTGCCATGATTCTCCTTGTGCCGGTGGGTGCCTGCGAAAATGCTTCTGCAGGGCGTGGATCTCTGCATTCAAGCCTAGTACGGATCGGCTCTGGCGCTGGAGCGGATTCGGCGCTGTTCCGGATTCACAGTTCCCTTATAGCGGACGCACAGTGGGAACGAAGCCGGGCGATGGAGAGTTGAACCAGTTGGAAATAGCTCGAAAGGGAACACCATGCCACGCACCGCCGTCCGTTACGTCACCCGAACCACCGCCGCAGCCGCTGGTGCCGTGGCTACCGCCGCAACCTCAGTTGCCGCAGCAGCCATCGCCGCCTCCATCATCTTCAGCCCAGTTCCGGATGCCTCGGCCCGCATGGACGGTGTGAGCGAGGATCTGCTGCGGGCGGTCCAGCTGAACCAGATCACGGAGGAGCAGGCCGTGAAGTTCGAGGCAAGGCTGGCCGGACGGATTCTCGGCGACGCCTGAGTTCCCGGGTTTTCCGCGGAATTGCGGGGCTTCTGGCGGCGTTTTCATGGGCCTGCCGCCTCGATTCGATTCTTCGGCAGAAGTTCTGTAAAGTTGTCTTGCCCGCGGTTACTGGAAGCGGAACGGCCCGGAAACGGACGTTCCGAATACTGCAGCCGGGGGTGATCTTCTTTTGAAGTTCGGCAGATTACCCGAGCGGCCAAAGGGGGCTGACTGTAAATCAGCTGGCAACGCCTACGGGGGTTCGAATCCCTCATCTGCCACCAGCCAGTAATGGCAAGGAATTTAGCCCTTCCGGGATCTCTTAGGAGGTACCGGAAGGGCTTTTTTCATGCCCGGTGATCACACTTGTGAGCACACCTTGACGTCTGCGTGACACGGGTAGCAGTGCGGAGGCTCCTTCAGCGGCGTTCCTGGCGGCGTCACCCACCATGTGTGCGTACAGGTCCCGCGTGATCTGGCTGTTGCTGTGGCCCATGGTCTTGGACACGATGGCCAAGTCCTGACCTGAAGCCAGCATCAGCGACGCGTGCAGGTGCCGGAGGTCGTGAAAACGCATCGGCGGCAGGCCCAGCTTCTCCACCATCAGCTCAAAGAGCTTCGAGGGGTAGCCCGGCCGAAGCTGGCGGCCATCCTCATAGGTGAAGACGCGCCCGGAGTTTTGGTAAGCCTCACCCCATGCTTCACGTTCATGTGCCTGCTGGAACTGCCACGTCAGGAGAGCGGCAACGGCACGATCGGAGAGGGCCACAACACGGTTCTGTCCGGCCTCTGTTTTGATGGTGCCCTCAAGTATCTCCTTGCCTACCTGCACAAGCTGGACACGGACAACCAGCCGCCGGGCTGCAAGGTCCACGTCCTGCCAGCGCAGCCCACATAGTTCCCCGCGGCGCATACCGGACAGTATGGCAACCTCAAACAATGCCCCTAGGCGGTGCTCAGTGGCGGCATCAAGGAATGTCCCGGCATCGGCGGGCTCCCATACCTCGATTTTTGTTTTCTCCACGCGGGGGAGCCGGGCACCGGAGGCCGGATTCTCCCCAAGAAGACCGTCCTGGACGGCATCGGCCAAAGCGCTGGAGACTGTGGCGTGGATGCGCTTTATGGTAACGGCACCACGGCCAGCGGCCTGAAGACCAGCTATGAGTCCGGCCACGTGCTGGCGGCGAAGTTCCCTTAGAAGGAGCTTCTCTCCGAACGCCGGGGCGATGTCGTTCTCAATGTAAGCCCGATACATGCGGAGCGTGGAGGGCTTGAGCTGGGAGTGTTCCTCCTGGGAGGCCAGCCACGTATGGAGATACCCGGATACCTTCGTACGTTTGAAGTCATGGACTTGATTCGTCAGCGACCTCTCCGCCTCCCGCAAGGCTGCTTCTGCCTCTTCGGCTGAGGGGTGCTTGTATTCGCTGATGTAGCGACGCTTGCCCGTGGCCGGATCAAAACCGGCGGAAAGCCTGAATCCCCATGTGCCATGGCGGTAGCTCTTGAGCTTGGGGCACCGTGCCCCGTATTGCTTGCCCGTTTCGTCACGGCATCCGCAGCGGCGGCTAACCTTAGCCATTGCCATCCTCCGATTGGTGCCTGTGACTGATCTCATCCGTGTAGCGGTTGAGCTCATCAACATTCAAGGTGCTGTCACCTTGGGACAGTTCCCTGGTGGCCTTGCCCCAAAGCGCATTTTTCGCCTCGTCCACAAGCGCGTTTTGCTCCTGAACCAGGGCGAAGAACTTCCCTTTCGTCTGCTCAAGGCCACGCAATGCGTGTGTCAGCTGCTTCGCGTGCTCATCGCCCGTTGTCTCCGCCAGCAGCGCCTCAGCAGGAACGCTCAAAGTGCCCGCCACGATCGCGTGGACATGCCCCGGAGGAGTGAAGAGCTGCAGGAGCGACATATCCAATAGTTGCGCGAGGGCTACGACCTCTTGGGCGACCATGGCCCGTTCTCCGCTCTCCAAGAGAGAGGTCGAACGGTTGGACATGAAGGGTCTGGACGGAGAGGCACTGGCACAGGAAGCATGCTGCGGCGACCCCGTCGAGGCGCTCGGCCGATGCCCGGAACCGTTTGATCCCGACGAGTGGGCCTTCGTAGTCTTCAAATATCAGACAGAGCGGGCTCGCGCTTGCGCCGAGGTCAACACCTTGAAGCAGATCAGTGCAGCTGCCAACACCTCATGGCAGGCTGCGGCGTGGTTCCTTGAGCGCACGAGACCAGAACGCTACGGGCGGCGGCAGAACGTAAACCTGGGCGGGTCTCCAGGTAGCCCTGTTGAAGTACGCACTGTCACAGTCGACGAGCTCATGGCGAAAATTGGGGAGCTCCGCCAACAGTATGGTCTCCAAGCTGACGTTCCCGGCGGGGCGCAGTCCTAGTAGTGGCCGAGGCGTTGGAGGTGCTCGCGCAGGCCCGTGTCAGACCGGTCGGATTCATTCCGGTACCTGATGCTGAATGGAAGCGGCGACCCGCTCCTCCATTGCTCGAGCGCCGCCAACTGCCGCTGGACCCATCTTTTGTCTTGCACGGTTCACCGCATCGCGGACTTCGCGACGTACTACCCGTTCATTCTGGCTCGACGACTTTTCTCTGGTTTCTCTTGCTAAATCGAGCAGAGCGCGCGGAGCGTAATGGTTGACGCTCATGTCCGTAAGCAGAGGTAGCTGCACTCTCAGATCCTGCTCGATGGCAGTGCGAAGGGGGCCCAAGCGAAGCAACTGAGTGAGGAAATCCGGGCTCAGTACGGGCGACGGAGGCGCCTGAGAACCAAGGCGTTCCCTTAGGTGCTCCTTCATTTTCATGGCTGTTCCATCGAAGGTCAGCCACCATGCTCGGTAGCCCATGGGTGATGGCCCGATTGTTCGTCGATACTCGATGACGCCCACGGAGTTTTCAACATCGTGGGCAACCAGGCGGGACCGTGTCGCTTGGTCGGTTCCGTTGTCACCTCGTTGACGCCTTCTTTCGTGCGCCTCGTTCCATAGTTCCTGAACTGCGCCCCGAAGTTCGATCGATGCGGCATTGGAATACTCTAGGAGATTTTTCGTCTCGATAGAGAATTCGTCGGCAAGGTAGTCGCTGACGTCCTGCAACGGCTGTTCGCGTCCACAGATGTCTCTTTGCCAGTCCAAGAATTCACTCTCTGGTCGGCCTGAGAGCACAAAGGCCGAGTAGAGAAATGGGACTCTTGCCGTCCAAGTGGATGTTGTGTTGTGACTGTAGGCAACGGCCAAGTTGAGGTGTCTTTCAACTTCTTCCACGACTCCTTCCGTAACGAATAGACGCAACCCAGCGTCTACGGCTGCCCGCATTAAAATCGTAAAATGGCGTTCCTCCGGATCGTCTACCAGGCTCTCTCCGATCAGTGGCAGGATCGCCGAGGTGTCCATCCAGATGTCGCCTTCACTGAATACGTTGAGCATGACTTTCTGGACGTCCGGGGTTTGTTTCAGGAACGCGAAAAGTGTGTAGGCGTCGGCTAGTCGCCGAAGATGGGACTGTGTTTGAGGCGAGGGCTGCTCCAACACATGCATTATCGCTGAGGCTGCGGCATCAGAACTGAGCTCTTTGATTCCACCTTTTGCTGTAATTTTGTCCGCGATGGCTACTGGGCTGAGCTGGAATGGTTCTCCTGTTTCCACGGCTTCGGCAAAAGACTCACCTCGTTCCAAGAGTGTCTCTTCCAAAGCTGTTCGGAGTTGTCGACAAATTTCTGTCAACTGTGTTTCGTTGAGTTCCTGGGGTACATCGAGGGCGCGAACCGCCAGATTGAGTTCCGCGTCTAAAACATCTTCATCGAGAAGGAACTGGGCTGTCTGATCATTTATCTTCTTGGCCTCCTCAAAGCTGAGATGGTACGTGTCTCCCGCCACGGAACTCGATTTGTGGTGTTTGACGGGCCCCTTCCGGGACAGACGATTCAATGCGCTCAGCGTCAGAGCATCGACCTGTCCTCGCTTCCCCACAGGCATGCGGAGGGCGACGCCGTCTTGGATTTCACTCAGGCTGAGTCTTTTGTCTGTGCTCGAATCGTGAAGGGCAGCCAAGACCAATGAGTCGAAGCAGCTCTTGGTAAGACTCTGATCGGTTGCCTGATCTTCGTCATCGAGTGCCAAGTGCAGCACTGCGACCTTACTCTCAGCCGCTGTCAGCATGGATATTCTGTCGATGACCCCTCGACTAGACAGGAGTGGATCTACGAATTTCTTAGCCAGCTCTTCGCTTGCCACTCGTCGTTGAGGATAGGACTCCTCACGGTCCACAAACCAGGAGCGGTCTCGGACATCTAGAGTTATTTTCCGATCACGTCGAGACTCTTCCCTGAGTTCATCGGCAGCCGGACCGATCACCTGGTTGGTCATGTAGATCACGGTGGTGACCGAAGGAAAATTCTTTTTAAGAGTGTCCAGCGTACTCGTAATCTTAGTCTTCCAATTCGCCGTGACGGAGTACTGAAAGGCAACTTTCGACACACCGTCAATCGTGAATATTTCGGCGTCTCTGCCCTTGTCTCCGTTCGGAGCTGCCATCGTCCTCAGGGCTGGATACTCGACGGCTAAGAACTCTGACGCGAACTTTTCAAATACTTCCCAGTCTCCAGGGCCAATACGTTCTAGGGCTAGGGACAAACGAGGGTTCGGCATATTCGAATCATAACCACCGCAGCCCTTCCTTGAACTATCGACGGATATCGAGTCAGTTCGATGAGTACATCCCCGATTATCGCGACACCATCCCGTCACTTTTCGTTCCCAACGGGTTTGTGGTCTACTCCGATGGGTCCGAGGCCAAAGTAGCCAAGGCTTCGCCCCTCTACGTGTCCGATCCAGCGTGGTGACAACGAGAGGGTTATGCTAATCATTGGATTTATTGTTCTGTTGGGGGGGGACGGGCATGGGGATTGCTTTTGACGTTGGTGCAGCTGATGCGCTGATGAGTGCTGCTGACTCGGCGGAGCAGGTTCTGCGTGCTGAGGGCGGCTTCCTGGGCGGTGCTGTGGATCATGCCATGCAGGACTTTGAGGGCGGCTATGCGCGCTTGTTCACCGAGGCGTGTGGCATCAGGTCCGATGATCGCGGCAGGCTTGCCGGTGTTCTGGCTGCTCTGGCTGATGACGTCCGCGACGCAAAAGTTAAAGCCGAGCAAGAGAAATCCCGGCAGAAGGAAATGGGTGCTTGGCGGCAACGCGACGATGTCCGTCAACAGGAACTCTTGTCCGGGGATCTTGTGCACAAGTCCGTGGCCCTTGCAACCATGATCGTTGACCCGATGCCCGAGGGAATGCCCGTAGCGGCACCGACGATTTCAGCAGCGTTTTCCCCGCGCGACCGTGATCGGTTCGCGGGCGGATCAGGAGGTGGAACGACCTCGGCTGATCCAGGAAAGCTGCGCGGATTCGCCTCCCTGTCCCGCACCTCCACGAACATCCTGAACGCAGAGTGCACCAGGGTCCGCACCGCGTGGAGCGGATTCACCGCAGTGTGTTCCTGGGTCAACATCGAGACTGCGTCGTTTGTGACTGGTTTCGAGCAGTTGCTGGAAGTAAACGCCGCTGATGCTGACTGGATAGAGCAGATCGCCACCGCGTTCGAAACGGCAGGCAGCGGCGCTGTGTCTGACAGTGTTCTGAACGGGCTTTTCATAGAGTTCGCGCCCCCGGGGCACGTCAGTTTGAACGTCCTCGGGACCATGAGTGCCGCGCAGCTGAAAGCCTGGCTCGGTAAAGGTGGCAACACCGCCCGGCTCCAGGAGCTCCTGAGTCAACCAGGACTGGACCCCGTGGTGACGGCGACCTGGTGGTCCAGCCTCGGCCAAACAGTCAACACCGATACCAGGAAAGTTACCGTCAGTGAAATCCAGCACCTCCTGATTGATGCTTTGCCCGGGGTCATCGGGAACCTGAGCGGTGTCACCGCGACCGCCCGCGATATCGCCAACCGGAAAAAGTTGGAGATGCTCCACGACCACTGGAAGACGTACCGCCAGGACCACGTCGGCGAAGTTGATGAAGTCTCGCAGGAAGGCATGGTCAACAAGATCTGGGAAACTCTCTACAACACCGATGGCACGAAGAAGGTCGCCGAAGTCGATGACGAGTCATCGGATTTTCAGCTAGTGAGCTTTATACCTTTTGGTCTGAAGCAAGGATCAGACACCGGGTACGGTGCGTCCATCTCAGTCGGAGACCTCGACGCTGCCACGAATGCCACCTACCAGGTCCCCGGCTTGAACACCATCATTGGCCATGACATGGCTTCCAAGACCAAGCAGGCCAATGATCAACGATTGGATCAACGTGAACTTGCTGTTCCTCATGGGATCGACCCAGATCGTGTTGCTGTTGTTGCCTGGATAGGTGTTGAACCGGCGCGTGAGCTTGGTGTCTTCAGCAACGACCAGGCAAAGGTCGTTGGGACGGCCCTTAGCAAGGACCTGACCGGGTTCAACGCTGTTCATCAAAACCTTGGCAACGCGGCCATGACAACAGCCGTAGGGCACTCCATGGGTTCCCTTGGGGCCATGGAAGCAGCAAAAGCTGGGCTGCCTGTCGATAACCTCGTCCTCGTAGGTGATATTGGTGCCCCTGATAACGTGACCTCCGTGACTGATTTCCACCTGAATCCCGGCGGCACTGTTTATCGGGGAAGCTACAACGTGGACTTCACAGCAGGAATCGGGCATGGCGTGGGCTGGTACCGCAAATACACCACCGACCCAGAGTTCGGCGCGGTCACGTTTGGCACTGACGGTGCCACAGCGCCGGATGGCACTATCGAGCACCCAACGAAGACCCATGGCGGACAAACTGAAGGCGAGAACGGCATCTACGGATACTTCGACAGGGGAACCGAGTCAAGCATTAACCAAGCCAAGATCTCTCTCGGCCTGGACGATCAACTCACGAATGCGAAACGATGACCACCAAACTCCGCCGTCGGTGCAGGCGTGTCCTTCCCGCCGCAGCGATCGTTCTTCTCACCCTTTCAGGGTGCGGGACCACAACGACCACCAATCCTCCTACCAGCACTGCGGAGCAGACCATGGGATCAGAACAAGCCCGCGAAGAGTACCTCGACATCTTCACCAAAATTCAAGCCCTCGCCCCCGGCGACTGGACAAAAATTACACCCGACAAACCAGGAATGGTTTGCCCCCTCCCTGACGGGACAGAGGGCACCCAAGTCTCATTCGATGCCCATCGGAGCCCGCTGAGCCGGGAAGAAATGGATTCTCTCCACGACAAGGTCAAGACCGAGTTTGAGACTACCGGTTTCACCGTCACGCAACACACCGACGGAGGCGAAAACTTTGTCAGAAGAACCGGCGTGTTCGGCCCCAAAAAGTTCGTCATGGGACTTACCACAGGCAAATACGGCATCGCCCTCGGCGGGAATACCCGTTGTTTTTCCGACCCGGAAGCGAAATTCCGCTAGAAGTCCGGCTGCACGGAAAGCTGACGGTCTGGGCCAGGTGGCGTCGCTAAATCAATCCAGAGAGATTCAATTCAGTTCGAGCCAAACGACAACGAGTCCAAGCCGTTCTTCCATGTCAAACAGCTGCCAGGGCACGCGGTTCCAGAGGGGGTCGCCGGAAGCTCCTGGACGAGTCTAAAGTAGGCGAACTGAAGACTCTCCGGGCCCAAGGCTTCACCGTGTCACGGCTGGCTGAGTTGTTCCGCATCTCGGAGCCGTCCGTCTACCGCTACCTAAACGCCTGAGCAGAGAAGCTCGCTGTGGCCCCTGTCATCCCTGAGCTTCCGTCGCTTTTGACTGTGAGGCTACGGAAGTGCGCACTTGATCGTTTACGTAGTCCAGATACGCCTCGGACTTTTCCATCCCAACCGCCTTCGCGAAGGCCACACCGAAGGCCGTGGGGCGCAGGATTCCCCGGACAAATTCGACGCTGATGATGTCTGGATCGCGCTGAGCTTCTTTTGCAGCCTTGAAGTCCGGGTGTTCCTCCACCCAGTCGTAGGCTGCTGCACGCGCAAGGTGCTCGTCATATTGAACTTCCACCAGTCCTAAGCGAACCCAGTTATCTACGTACGTCGGCAAAAGCTCAGGGATCGAGTTGAGTCCAGGGCACGTGTCCACTACTTCAATCAGGTGAGAGCGGAGTTTGAGTTGTGCCCCCTCCTTTGTTTTACCGATGACGCTGGCTACCGCCAGAGCTAAGGTTGCAAGAGGGTACTTGAGCACAGGGATTTCTTCCGCCGTAAGTTGGCGAATGACTTCGACGAACGCAGGGTGCACACCGCTGTTCTGGCGGTCATCGGAGGCTGAAGCGAGCAAGTCCAGGTAGAGCTTCCTCAGTTCTGGCTCATCTAGGCTAAACGCAAGCCCTTGCATGGCAGGTGCGGCTATGGACGGTTTCGGCGCAACCCTGTGTTCCTCCGGGATTGCTTCGACACGGGGCCGCATATCCTCTTCAAAGCCGTGCTCGAAGTATTCGGCGCTCAGGCCGAGCATTTTTCTGATTGGCCGAAAGACCTGAAGGAAAACAGCTTCCTTTACTGCGATCCGCTTGGCGCGGAGATGAGCAGCTTGCTTGAAAGGCTCTGTTTCCTTTGCCGCCGCTACTAGCTCCTGCCGGATGGTCTGCTCGGTATCCCGTATATCTTTGGCGGTCTCATGCACGATTCGCCCTGCCACTACTCCGGCAGCCCCAATTATCTGTTCCCCAGTCATCGCCACAGCATATCGGGGTGACTCCGAACCACGAGAGCGGACCCGCCCCAGTGACCGCTTAGCATGAACCCATGACTGAACTGAGTGCTTTCCTCCCGACCATTGTGGCTAGCGCGTTTGGTGGTGGACTGGTAGCAGGTGCTTTTGGTGTGTACAACCGAGTTGCATCCAATAACGACGAGCATGACAAGTGGCGTAGGGATCAAAAAGTTGAGGCTTACGGAAACTATTTGAACCTCGCCCAAGCGCTCGTGGTCGCCTGCTCTGGTTACCGGGGAGGACAGGTCAGCAAGGACGAAACTTTCGCAGCCTTCAGCAATGCACAACTTGGCGCACTGGAGTTGCTGGCACCTGGCCCCGTTCGAGAAGTTGCCAGGGAGGTGGAAACCATCTGCGACCAGATATTCCACGCAATTGTCTTCGACACCTCCCTGGATGAGCGGTCTGAGTTCAGGGCTGCGATTGACCAATACCTCGAAAAAAAGCAGGCATTTGTTGCTTTGGCGCAACATGACCTGAACATCAAGGTTCCCGAATACCCGGTGAGCGGAAGCCACTTGGTAGGGCTGTCGTGAACGTCGAGCTAGACGCCGGAATCAGGCCGGACATTAAACCAGCCGCCCAGCGTGAACCGATGAAGCTTCACCTCGTATTCGTTTGGGGTTTCATTGCTTCCCTCGGTGTAGTGGGTGGAACGATCTGGCTCTTCGCTGCTTACGAGACGGGAACTTGGTGGTGGCCCACTCAGGAGCCAAAGTTGAGCCAGGACAAGTGGTTTGAGGTTGTCAGAAACGCTGTGACAGCGGCTGCCGCGCTCGGCGTGGGCGTCACACTCTTTTTCTCCTACCGACGGCAGCAAACCGCCGAAGAAACGCAGCGAATCGGCGCGGAGGCTCAGCGCACTGCCGCCAAGGCACAGGAGACGGCGGCTGAAGCCCTGCAACTTTCTACAAAGCAGCACGGACTCGACCAGGAACGCCGAAAGGATGCCGTCACTGCTGAGTTGAGGACGCGGTATGCCCAAACTGCTGAACAGCTAGGTTCCAGTCATCTGCCTGTACGGCTTGCAGGCATCTACAGCCTTGCTGCATTGGCGGATGACTGGGCCGCGAATGAAAACGAGGCTGAAAGACAAGTCTGTATCGATTTGCTCGGAGCATACTTCAGGTCTGGGCAATCCGCTCAAGAGGAAGGTGTCCGGCAGGAGTTAGTGGCTGCCACCCTCGATGTGGTTCTGACCCGGTTGCGGCCTGACTGCCCGGAGGAGAGGTCTTGGAGCCAGTCCCGAGTTGTCCTCGTTGAGCCTGGAAGCTTGCCATCCCTAAGCAAAGTAGTTGTAAAAACAGGCGGTTCCCTGCTCATTCGCGGGGGACGTCTGGCAGCGCGTGGCTACTACTTAGGACAGGTGGAGACCAGGGGAGGGAACGTAGCGGTGGAAGACCTTAGTCTTTCCAACGGCAGCAGCCTCGTCATAGCAGACTGTATCTTGCTGAGCGGACGGTTGAGCGTCGCAAATAGGAAGGGAACGGACGAGTATTCGAAGCGGCCAGAGTTCTTTGTGCGGAACTTGATGCTTGACGGAGCCAGCTTCAGTTTGAATGTTCCGGGCAGCACGGCCCATTTTTACAACTGCACCTTCAGGTCGGGGACGTTCTTGCTGATAAGCGAGGGAGCGTACTTCAAACATTGCCGTTTCGAAGGAAACGTCTTCGAAGAATTTGATGCCATCAGAGAAGGGATGACTGTGATGGCCAAAGGAGTGCGCGTGGAGGACTGTTCCTTCGAGAACGACGCCCCCGTCCTCACCAACACAGGCGAGCTAACTGAGGTACCCAAGTTGCCCTTTTAGGGGTCGTGATATGACATAGAGCGCTGGCCCTTCACCCGGAACCTGAGGCGCCGAACATTATCCCGTGGGCATTGGCATGGCGGCCAATAACCCCGGACGTGATCACCACGTGAGCACACAACGCCGATGATCACTGGTTACGGGCGGTGACGGTCAACCTGGTCGAACCGCCAAATCCCTTGGAATGACAGGCTAGAAGGTTCGGGCGGTTCCGGCAGGTTACGCGTGTCAAATGACTGTAAATCAGCTGGCAACGCCTACGGGGGTTCGAATCCCTCATCTGCCACCCAAGGAAAAGCCTCCGGAACCACCAGGTTCCGGAGGTTTTTTTGTGCCCAAAATCGGGGAGAAATCGTCGTCGACATCAGCCTTGGCCTCGGCGTAGGCTGGCAACATCGGCGCACGTGCCCCCGATGCCCTGTGTCGATACATCAATCGATGAAGGAGAACCAATGAGCGTTGTACGTGAATTTATGACCACGGATGCACAGTGTATTAAGGAGCATCAGTCCCTCGCAGATGCCGCCCGGATGATGATGGATCTGGACTGCGGATCGCTGCCGATCTGCGGCGATGACGGCAAGTTGAAGGGCATGATCACCGACCGCGACATCGTGCTCAAGTGCGTTGCTGCCGGCCGTGATCCACGCGAGATGCTGGCCCGCGACCTCGCCACAGGCAGCCCTCACTGGGTGGACGCCGATGCCAATGTTGATGCCGCCATCGACATCATGGAAAGGCACCAAATCCGGCGGCTCCCGGTCATCGCCGACCATAAGTTGGTCGGCATCATCAGCCAGGGCGACATTGCGCGCAACTACACCGAGGAGCGCGTGGGCGAACTGGTGGAGCACATTTCGGAACGCCACCCGATGTCTGCGTAGTCAGACAAATTCCCGCATGGCCTTGTTCGCGGCTCCTTGCCTTAAGGTTCGGAACCGCGAACAAGTTCGGAAAAGCTGGACCGCGAACTGGGCTGGACCGCAGCCTAGTTGAGCGCGATCAGGAGCATCTGGTTGGTCCCGGGGATGCAGGTCTGCAGGATGGCCCGGGGGAACCCGCCGAATACCGCGATGACATCGTTGGTGGTTCCCGGGTTGGGGACCCGGCCCCTGGCTGTCGCCGTGTACGTCCCGTAGCCCGGAATGCTGACGGTCTCGCCCACGCCGATGCCGGAGAAACGCGCCCACCCGCCGCAGAAATCGTGCTCCGTGATGAAAAGCAGCGGTCGGAAGAATGGAAGGGCCACGATCAGGAGTGCGTGCAGGTTCCGGAAGAACCCGCGGCGGGGGTCCGTGTCCAGCCACAGGTTCGCGGCGTAGTCGAGGGCGAAAATACCCCACGTCAGCCACATCACCGTCTCAAGCCATTCCGCGCCGTTGCCCTCTACGCGGCCAATCACCTGCCACGCATACGCCGCCAGGAAAATCCTACGTGGCTGCTCGATCCTGCGGACTTGCCAGCAAGTTACTGGTGGGTAACATTGGAGCATGCACCTGCTTCTGCGAACCCTCCTGATGCTGTTCACGTCCGCCCGCCGCTCCGCACTGACTATCTGGGACTCGTCGTCCCTGCCGCTGCGGGTCCTGCCCACCGACATCGACATCGCCATGCACGTCAACAACGGCATGTACTTTTCCCTTATGGACCTGGGCCGGTTTGACCTGATGGTCCGCAGCGGCGTGTGGAAGACAATGCGCCGGCGTGGCTGGAGCCCGGTAGCAGCGGGGGAGACCATCGCCTTCCGGAAGTCGCTGCAGCTGTGGCAGCAGTACACCATCGAAACAAAGATCATCGGCCTGGATGCCAAGGCCATCTACTTTGAGCAGCGTATGGTGTCCGACGGCGAGATTTATGCGCGTGCCTACATCGCCACCCGCTTGGTCAGCAAGGGCAGGCCGGTGAGCCAGGAGGAGATCCTGCGCGAATTTGGCCAGCCTCCTGCCGAGCTGGAACTTCCCGAGTGGATCCACGAATGGCGCGAGACCAACGCCCTTCCGGGCAGTCGGACGCCGGCCCCGCACCTGTGGGAAGCGCGGGCCTAGACGTACATCATGGCGGCTACGCCCCGACGTCGCGCCGGTGCAGCGCCGCGGCGGCCAGCGCCACCAGGGCTGCCGAGATGCCCCAGAGCCACGCGGCAACCGCCCAGTCCGCCCCGTTGGCCACCGGCGAATTGCCGTATGCCCAGTGGTAGGGGCTCAGGTTCAGCAGCCACTCCACGTCCGCGCTCTGACGTCCCACCGCGTTGAAGACGTATCCCAGGACCCCCACTGCGGCACCGGCGGCCAGGCCATAGGTCCGCCGGCCGGATACAGCGCCCACGCACAGGGCGGCAGTTCCGCTCAGGAGGGCAAGACCGGAGAAAAGCACAGCCGCGCCGAAGAGGTTCTCCGGCCGGATGTCTAGCTGGGCCGAATCATTGAGCAGCCGGACAAGCACAAAGACCAGCGCTGCGAGCAACACCACCCGTAGAAACAGGGAAAGCGCGCGCTCCAGCACCACCTGGACACGCGTCACACCGTGGGCGAGCGTGAGCTCCATCTGGCCGGACTCCTCGTTGCCGCCCACCGCGGCGGCTCCCCAGGAAACGGAGGCGATGGTCATCAGCAGGAAGCCGATCAGACCGAACAACGTGGCTTGGGTGTAGCCGGGGCCGGAGGCGATCTGGTCGTAGTTCATGGCCTTGGTCATTTCCGCAGGCAGCGCATCGATCATGTCCTGCATCTGCGCACTCCCGCCGATGGACGGGTACAGCGGCAGGTAGAGGAACGTGGCGGCGGCCAGGCCCGCGGCCCACGCCGCGGTGGAGCGCCAGGAATCAAAGAAGGCCCGGCGGAAGATCGGCAGGGTGGTGCTCATCGCGCGGCGTCCCGCTGGTCCGTTTCTGCCGGACTTGAGTACATCTTGAGTACCGACTCCTCAAGATCCGGTTCCTCCAGCACCAGGTCCGTCAGCTCCAGAGCGCCCAGGGCCCTGACCAGCGGCTGGATGGCCCCCTCCACGGTCGCCGAAAGGGTGACGCTGCCGCCGGACTCCAGCACCTCAACATGCCCGACGCCGGGCACCCCGCCCAGCAGCGCACCGGCGTCGTGCGCTGTTATCCCGTTAGCCATCAGCCGAAGGTGGCGCACCGCGCCTTCGCGCAGGCTGCTGACGGACTCGACGGTGACGATCTGGCCGTCCCGCAGGATGGCCACCGTGTCAGCGGTCTGCTGCACCTCACTGAGGACGTGCGAACTCAGGAAGATGGTCTGCCCCTTGTTCTGCGCCTCCCGCACCATGGCGTGGAACTCCTGCTGGACCAGCGGATCCAGGCCGCTGGTGGGCTCATCGAGGACCAGCAGCTCGGGATCGTGCATGAATGCCTGGACCAGCCCCAGTTTCTGCTTGTTTCCCTTGGAAAGCTTGCGCGTGTGGCGGTCCAGGTCCAGGGCCAGCCGTTCGGCCAGCTCATCGATCCGGCCCCGCGCCACGGGACCGCTGATGGCCTGGTAGTGGGCCAGGAGTTTGCGGCCCGTGACACGTCCTTCGAGGAACAGCTCGCCGGGGAGGTAGCCGATCCGGCGGCGGAGTTCCGGACCTCCCACCCGGGGATCCGTACCCAGCACGAGGACCTCCCCGGATGTCGGGCGGATGATGTCCAGCAGGCAGCGCATGGTGGTGGTCTTGCCCGCTCCGTTGGGGCCGATCACGCCGAACACGGAACCTGCCTCCACGCTGAAATCCACCCCGTGGAGCACTTCCCGCCGGCCGAATTTCTTTGTGAGGGACCTGGTGGAGATTGCGCGGGCCATGCGCCCTCCTGTGTGCGGCAGTCAGCGGCTGATGAGCCCAAGAGTAGGCTTCCCAACGTCCGGTGTACACGGCCAGCCGCGGATATTCCCGATGACGCGGGAAGCGAACAGCGCACCGCCGGCCGCGACATCCATGGTGCCCTCGCGTACCGTTGAACCATGGCTACCCTTGACATCACCGGCGAACAGTTCGCATCGACCATCGAAGGCAACGACATTGTGCTCGTTGACTTCTGGGCCGAATGGTGTGGGCCCTGCAAGCAGTTTGGGCCCACGTATTCAGCCGTTTCCGAGAAGCACCCGGACGTCGCCTTCACCAAGGTGGACACCGAGGCAGAGCAGCTGCTCGCAGCCGAGGCCGGGATCACCTCCATCCCCACGCTGATGGCCTTCCGCGAAAAGGTGCTGGTCTTCTCCCAGCCGGGTGCGTTGAACGCCCAGCAGCTGGAGCAGGTCATCGACGCAGTCAAGGCCCTGGACATGGACGAGGTCCACGCCCATGTGGCGCGCTCGCAGGCGGAAGCTGAAGCGGCCGCGGAAAGCAACCCGGGCGCCACCAAGAGCGCCGGCCCCCAGGACGGCACGCAGATCCCTGAGGCGTGATTCCGGAAGGGTGAACCTTCCTTAAACCTCGAAGCGGGGCCTCTCAGTGAGAAACCCCGCTTCGCTTTAACCGATTCTTGACTGAAGGTTACAGGCGTTCCAGCTGCACGGGCTCGGCCAGCAGCGCGCTCAGCGATTCGTTCAGGTCCTGGACGGCCGTGCCCTTGGAGTGCTTGTCGAGATCCTCCTCGGACGCCCATCGTTCCGTGAGGACCAGCTTGGCCTCGGTGGCCTCGGTCAGCTCGTAGCGGATGCAGCCGGGTTCGTTCACCACCTCGTCGATGGCGATTTCCAGGGCGAGCTTCACGCGGAAGAACTCGCCGTCGTTGGGGATGAACGTTGTCTGCAGGTCGATGGGTGCACTCATGGATTTCACAATACCGGGCCGATGCAGGCGGTCCGCCCTGTTTACGCGCGGACACCCTCCTGTTGCGCTTCTCTGGCCCGGCTCCTGTTGGTAGCGTGCCACCATGCGCGCTTACACAGCCGGGGACACTGACGTCCCGCTCCTCGAGGAAACCATCGGCCAGAACTTCGAGCTGGTGGTGGCCCGGTTCCCCTTCCACGACGCGCTGATCGAGGCCGCGCCGGTGCCGGGCGCTGACGCCCGCCGCTGGAGCTACACCAAAATGAACGACGACGTCGATCGCCTCGCGCGTGCGCTCCTCGCCTCGGGGGTGGCCAAGGGGGACCGGGTGGGCATCTGGAGCCCGAACTGCGCCGAATGGACCCTTCTGCAGTACGCCACGGCCAAGGTGGGTGCCATCCTGGTGAACGTGAACCCGGCCTACCGGAGCCACGAACTGGAGTTTGCGGTGAAGCAGAACGGTATGCGGATGCTGGTGGCGGCACCGTCGGACCGGAGCAGCGACTATGTAGGCATGGCGCGCCAGGCGCTCGCCGACTGCCCGGACCTGCGGGAGCTGGTGTTCCTGCCGGATCACGGAATGGACGGGCTCGACGCAGGTGACCCCCAAAGCGACGCGGAGCTGACTTACGCCGAGCTGCTCAAGCGGGCTGACGCCGTCGGCCATTCCGGCCTGAAAGCCCGCATGGCGGAGCTGGACCCGCACGATCCCATCAACCTGCAGTACACCTCCGGGACCACGGGCTTCCCCAAGGGCGCAACGCTGACGCACCACAACATCCTGAACAACGGGTACTCGATCGGGGAGCTGCTGGGCTACACGGAACATGACCGGGTGGTGATTCCGGTGCCGTTCTACCACTGCTTCGGGATGGTGATCGGCAATCTGGCAGCCCTCAGCCACGGCGCGGCCACCATCATCCCCGGGCGCGGCTTCACGCCGGCGGCGGCGCTGGAAGCGGTCCAGGACTTCGGCGGGACATCGCTGTACGGCGTGCCCACCATGTTCATCGCCGAGCTGGCGCTGCCGGACTTTGCCTCCTACGACCTGGCCACGCTCCGCACCGGCGTCATGGCAGGATCGGTGTGCCCCATCGACGTGATGAACCGGGTGATCTCGGAGATGCGCATGGTGGATGTGGCCATTTGCTACGGCATGACCGAGACCTCCCCGGTGTCCACCATGACCCGGAACGGTGACACCCTGCAGCAGCGCACCGAGACCGTGGGCCGCACCATGCCCAGGCTGGAAAGCCAGATCGTGGACCATGGCAGCGGCGAGGTGCTGGAGCGGGGCGAGATCGGCGAGCTGTGCACCCGGGGTTACGCCGTGATGGCCGGTTACTGGGCCCAGCCGGACAAGACCGCGGAAGCCATCGACGCCGACGGCTGGATGCACACCGGCGACCTCGCCCGGATGGACGACGACGGCTACGTGGTGATCGAAGGCCGGATCAAGGACCTGGTGATCCGCGGCGGAGAAAACATCTATCCGCGCGAGATCGAGGAGTTCCTGTATAGCCACCCGTCCATCCAGGACGTGCAGGTGATCGGGGTGCCCGATGCCAAGTACGGCGAGGAACTGATGGCCTGCATCATCCTCACGCCGGGCGCGGAACCGCTGGACGCGTCCGCCGTGGCCGACTTCTGCCGCGGGAAGCTGGCACACTACAAGATCCCGCGCTACGTGGACGTCCGCGAAAGCTTCCCGATGACCGTTTCGGGGAAGATCCGCAAGGTGGAGATGCGCGAGGAAGCCGTGGCCCGGCTGGGGCTCTAACGGCCAGCAGTCTCGTCGAGGGGAGGTTGTCGGCTCAGGTTCCCGGGGTCACCCCAAGCTGCGCCATGAGGCCGGCAACATCGTAGTAGCGGCGTTCCTCGGTGACTTCCCCTTCAGCATTGAACTTCGAGAAGACAGCCGCGTTATTGATGAAGGATTTTCCGGTGGCGGGAATCTCGCCACCGGGCGATGCCAATGGTCCCTGATGCGTCCCGCGCAGGGTGTACTCGGCTGCGAACGTCTCGCCGTCCTGGAACAGGGGCCCCACGGTGAGACTGACGTCGGGGAAGGCCCGCAGGAGTTCCACCATGTCCTGCTCAATGGCGTCCCGCCCCTTCAACGGCTGCGGGTAGAGCGGGTCGTTGACAACCGCGTCCACGGCATAGGTTGCCGCAAAGGCCTTCGCATCATGAGAGTTAAGGGCCTCCACTGACCTGGCAATTACGTCTGCGCTCATCGTTTGCTCCTTGAATGGTCCTGTTGTCCGCTGTTCGGGACAACTCCAGACTGCCGGGCTCCAAGGCCGGGCGGATCGGTCAACTGACCCATTTCCTGACCGATGCCGGCGGCGCCCATAGGGCGGATCCCGCGGCCCGCGCCCGTAGTTCCGTCCCTAGGGAACGGCAGTGTGAAGTGCTCTAATTGAATCGTGACGCTGGAGGAAGTGACAGCGAGAGGCTACGCGGCACTGGAAGCGGGGCGGTGGGTGGATGCGCGCGCCGCGTTTGAGGAGGTTCTCTCGGGCACCGGATCGCCGGGCGCGCTCGCAGGCTTGGGCGACGCCCTCTTTTTTCTCGGCGACCTTGGTGAAAGCGTCCGCTGCCGTGAGCGCGCCTACGCTGCCAGCCGCCGTGCTGGCAATGTTCCGGAGGCAATCGATTCCGCTGTATGGCTGTGCCTTGTCTACGGGATGTCCCTTGGCAACGAGGCCGCGGCGCGGGGCTGGCTTGCCCGTGCGGAGAGCATGGCCGGGCCCGGCGACGGACTGTCCCGGGCCTGGGTTGATTACTGCGCGGCGCTGCTGGCTACGGATGCCCATCACTGCCGCGACCTGATCGAGCGCGCGCTGGCCACGTCCCATGAGTTGGGCGACCCGGACCTGGCAGTCTGCGCGCTTGCGGAGCGCGGGGTGGTCCTGGTCAAGGGTGGCGAGGTCCAGGCCGGGCTTCGCTGCGTGGACGAGGCGATGGCCAGCGCCCTGGGTGGCGATGGAACGACGTTCTACACCGTGGTCATGGCGAGCTGCTCGATGCTGACGGTCTGCGACCTCCTCAGCGACCTCGGGCGGGCTACCCAATGGTCGCTGGCTGCAGATGACTACATGAGGGCCTACGGCTGTCCATACCTTTACGCTCAGTGCCGCATGGTCCACGGGCGGGTGCTCCTGCTGACGGGTCATTGGGCCGAAGCCGAGGACGAGCTGCGGCATGCGGCGGCAAGTACGAAGGACGTCTTCCCCGGTATGTACCACAGGGCCATCGCGAGTCTCGCCGAGCTCCGTCTGCGCCAAGGACATTTCGACGAGGCCAGGGCTTTGATCGAGAGGATCGGCGCTCCGGTCGAGACCAGCCTGGTGGCGGCGGGCCTGGCCCTCGGAAGCAACGAACCGGTGGCGGCCGTGGCCCTGGCAGAGCGTTGGCTTCGTTCGGAAAATGAGGGTACCGGCGACGTCGTTCCTACATTGCATGCCGGCGGGCACCGGACCTCTCTGGAAACAGCGGGCGCACGCAGCCTGCTGGTGGAGGCTCAGCTGGCAGCAGGCAATCCTGCGGCTGCTGCAGTGGCCGCCGAGCACCTTGGCGACCTTGACGCCAGCGCCGGAGGAGTACGCTTGGTGTCCGCGCATGCCGCCCTGGCCAGAGGCCGGGTGGCAGCTGCCGAGGGCCGGCTGGAGCCTGCCACGGGTTACTTTGAAGACGCCCTCAAATGGTTCGGGCACTTGGAGCTTCCGCTGGAAGCCGCGCGCACGCGGCTCGAACTTGCGAGTGTTTTCGCCCAAGGCCAGCCCACGCTCGCTATCTCCGAAGCCCGCGCTGCCCTGTCAGCGCTGGACAAGCTGGGGGCGTCCCATGAGGCCGATACGGCAGCGGCACTGCTGCGATCGTGGGGCGCCGGGGGCAGATCGGTTCCGCGCGAAGCCGGCGTCCTCACCCGGCGTGAGCATGAAATCCTCGGGCTGCTGGTTGAGGGCTATTCGAATCCTGAAATTGCGGGGCAGCTGTTCATCAGCCACAAGACAGTGGCCCCCCACGTAAGCAGTGTGCTGGACAAGCTGGGCCTTCGCAACCGTGCTGAAGCTGCAGTTTACGCCGCCCGCCTGGGCTCTAATTGATGTTGCGGTTGATGGCCCGGACGCCCACAACGAGTCCGACGGCGGCCGTCCCCGATGCGGCGAGGAGGCCCAGGAACGTGTCGGTCCCGACGCTGCCGGCGAACAGTTCGCGCTCAGCGTTGACCAGGTAGGTCAGGGGGTTGAAGAGGCTGGCGGTCTTCATCCAGTCCGGTCCGGCTTCGATGGGCAGCATGATGCCGGACAGGATCATCAGCGGGAAGAGCAGCGTCTGCTGCACACCCCAGAAGATCCACTCCTTGTTCTGCGATACCAGGGCCAGCGCGTAGGAGAGGGCGCCGAGTCCGATGCCGAAAATGCCCAGGACGACCAGGCCGAACAGCACATGCAACGGGTAGAAGACAAAGCCGAACGGGATGCAGACCACGGCAATCAGCAAGCCCTGCACCACCAGCGGCGCCCACTCCTTCAGCGCCCGCCCGATCATCAGCGACGAACGGGACAGCGGCGTGGCCAGAATCCGCTCGTACGAACCGGTCATCAGCTCATACTGCAGGTTGGAGCCGGTCATGGACGTGCCGAACAGGGCAATCATGACCACGACGCCGGGCAGGAACCACTGGAGTGTGGACTGGCCGCCGAATGCCGGTGCGCCCACGGCCGCGCCGAGCAACGGCCCGAAAAGGCCCAGGAACACGAGAGGCTGGAGCAGCGAGAAGACCAGCGAGAACGGATCCCGCAGCGGCAGCAGCATCTCGCGCCAGAACACGTATTTGGTGTCATGCAGGATCTGGACGAGGCCCGGCCTTTCCATGATCTCGGTGGTGCTGTGCACAGCCATCAGCGGTCTGCTCCCTCCCGCAGGTTGCGGCCGGTCAACTCCAGGAACACGTCGTCCAGGGTTGGCGATTTCAGCTCCAGGGACTGGGCCGGAGCGCCGGCGTCGTTCATCTGTTGCAGCAGCACCGGCGCCAGCCGTGCGCCTTCGGTGAGCCGCAGACGGAAGCGGACCACGCCGTCGTACGAGTTTTCGTTGACCTCACCGCCCGCGGCGGCCCGCCCCAGCAGCCCGCGCACGCCCGCTGCGGAATCCGCCGCAACCTCAACGGCCAGCAGGTCACCGGCGAGGTTGGACTTCAGCCGGGCGGCTGTGTCATCGGCGATGATCTGGCCGTGGTCAATCACAATCACGCGCTCGGACATCGAATCGGCCTCGTCCATGTAGTGCGTGGTCAGGACGATGGTGGTGCCGTGCTCGGCGCGCATCCGCATGATGTGCTCCCATAGGTTGGCCCGGTTCTGCGGGTCCATGCCGGTGGACGGTTCATCCAGGAACAGCAGCCGCGGGGAGTGCATCAGGCCCAAGGCCACGTCCATCCGCCGCCGCTGCCCGCCGGACAGCTTGATAACGGTGCGTTTGGCGAGGTCAGCCAGGTCCAGGGATTTCAGCAGCTCCTGCGCCCGGGCGGCAGCATCCGTGGAGTTCATACCGTAGAAGCGGCCCTGCATGATCAGTTCGTCGATGACCCGGAAGCTGTGGCCGCCGCCGTTGCCCTGGCCGATGTAACCGATCCGGGCGCGTACTCCGGCCGGGTCCGCTGCGACGTCCACGCCCGCGACCGTTGCCGTGCCGGAAGTGGGCCGGAGCAGCGTGGTGAGCATACGGAGGGTGGTGGATTTGCCCGCGCCGTTCGGGCCAAGGAAGGCGACAAGCTCGCCCGGGGCAACATCGATGTCGACTCCCTTGACGGCTTCTACCGTTTCCTTCTTGACGACGAAAGTTTTGGTCAGCTTGTCAGTGTGGATCATGGGTGACTCCAGAGAACTCGGAACTCCGGGGCTCTGGTGGGGGCTCCATGGCGCCACGCTATACCCATCCGCGGCCCGAGTCCACGGTAAGAAGTCCACGGTAAGAAGTCCACGAAAAAGGGGCGATGCAAAGGCCGCACGAACGGACACTTGTGGCCCTGAGCGCTAGAACCCGGGGACGTCAGTGCCGGCGATGGTCCTGGATCGTCATCCGCGGCCCGAACGTCGGTTTACGGAAACCGCTCAGGCCGATCATCCGGACCACCCGCTGCCGGTGCCCGGTCCACGGCTCAAGAAGGGCCAGCATGCCCGCGTCATCCGTCCGTCTTCCGGTGAGGGCGGCGCCCACATAGGCGGCGAGGTGGTAGTCGCCCACCGCGATGGAGTCAGGGCAGCCGTGCGTCCGCTGCACCACTTCGGCCGCGGTCCACACCCCGATACCGGGAATCACCTGCAGCTTTGCTGCCGCCTCCGCCGCCGGCAAGGCGGCCAGCCGTTCAAGCGCGACGGCGGATCGCAAGGCCCGCATAACGGTCGCCGAACGCTGGGGACCCACTCCGGCCTGGTGCCATTCCCACGAGGGGATGCGCAGCCACTGCTCAGGGATGGGCTGGACGCGGAGCCCTTCCGGCGCGGCGCTTCCGGCCGCCGGAGCAAGTGAGCCGAACCGGTACATCAGGTACCGGTAGCCGCGGCGGGCCTCAATGACGGTGACCTTCTGCTCGAGGATGGTGGGCACGAGGCATTCAACCACCCGCCCGGTGGAGGGCAGCCGGACAGCCAGGTTCCGGCGTCGGGCGTCACGGACCAGCCGGGGGAGCGTGGCATGGAAGTGGGGTTCGTCAAACGCCGACCAGTCGTCCTCGGCGCCCAGGAGCAGGGGCACCCCGGCGAGTCCGGCGGCGGAACCGGGACCCCAGGCTTGGGCATCCACAGCCCCATCCGTGGCAGCGGTGAGGCGCAGCGTGACCGGGCCGTCCGGCGTCGTAAACGCCGTCCATATCCCGTCCGGCCGGAACGAAAACGACGGATCTCCCGTACCCCGCAGGAGTGTGCCCAGCGTCTGGTGCAGGCTGTACGGGCCGTCCGGATACCACCGCAGGGACGCATCCCCGGCGGCGGCAAGCCGGGACGGGGCGTCAAGGATGGTCATGTATTCATGGTCCCACGGTGGGCTGACAACGTAGCTTCCGGACCCCTTACAGAGCGAAGATGCCGGGACTAGACTCCATCGTGTGGCGCGGGGAGTCCGCGCCTTCCCTTCCACAACCCAAGGAGCACGCAGTGGCTGGAGTAGTGCATTTCGAGATCCCCGCCGATGACAACCAACGCGCCAACACCTTTTACCAGAGCGCGTTTGGCTGGACCCTGAGTCCCATGCAGGAGATGGACTACACCATCGCCATCACCACGCCGTCGGACGAACAGACAGGCACGCCAAGCGCGCCAGGGGCCATCAACGGGGCCCTGTTCCCCCGCACGGACAACCTCAAGACCCCCATCATCACCATCGATGTGGAGGACGTGGACGCCGCGCTGGCGCAGGTCGAATCCGCTGGGGGTACTGTCGCCCAGGCAAAGGACGCCGTTCCCGGCATGGGCTATTACGCCTATTTCAAGGACACCGAAGGCAACACCTTGGGCCTCTGGCAGACAGATTCCTCGGCAGGGAGCTGAGCCCCGGGCAGGACCTGTGGCGGCAGGCGGTAACTTTGTACCTATGAAGTACGCGCAGTCCGTCCTGGACCTCATCGGAAATACGCCGCTCATCAAGCTCAACCACGTGACGGAAGGCCTCAAAGCCACTGTCCTGGTCAAGCTGGAATACATCAATCCCGGCGGCTCCATCAAGGACCGCATCGCGGTGAAAATGATCGAAGAGGCCGAACGGACCGGCAAACTATTGCCCGGCGGGACCATCGTTGAGCCGACGTCGGGCAACACTGGCGTGGGTCTGGCGCTCGTCGCCCAGCAAAAAGGCTACAAATGCATCTTCGTGGTGCCGGACAAGGTGGGCGAGGACAAGCGCGCCGTGCTTCAGGCTTACGGCGCCGAAGTCGTGGTCACACCCACGTCCGTCGCCCCGGACAGCCCCCAGAGCTACTACAGCGTCTCGGACCGTCTGGTCACGGAAATTCCGGGCGCCTACAAACCTGACCAGTTCTCCAACCCGGCCGCCCCCGGCAGCCACTACGAGACCACGGGACCGGAAATCTGGCAGGACACGGACGGCCTGGTGACGCACTGCGTGATCGGCGCCGGCACTGGCGGCACCATCACCGGCGCCGGCCGTTACCTCAAGGAGATCTCGGCGGACCGTCCGGAGGCCGGCGGCGGCCGGGTCAGGATCATCGGGGCGGACCCCGAAGGTTCGGTCTACTCCGGCGGCACCGGGCGCCCGTACTTCGTCGAAGGCGTCGGCGAGGACATGTGGCCGGCCAACTACGACAAATCCGTCCCGGACGACGTCATCGCCGTCACCGACGCCGATTCCTTCGCCATGACCCGGCGGCTGGCCCGCGAGGAAGGGCTGCTGGTTGGCGGCTCGTCCGGCATGGCCGTGGTGGCCGCGCTGCAGACCGCCCGAGACCTCCCCGAAAGCGCCGTGGTGGTGGTCGTCCTGCCCGACTCCGGCCGCGGCTACCTGGCCAAAATCTTCAACGACCAGTGGATGCGTTCGTACGGCTTCCTCTCCGGCGGCGAAGAAGCGTCCGTGGGCGAGGTCATCAAGTCCAAGACCGGCGAGCTGCCGGATCTGGTCCATATCCACCCCAACGAGACCGTCCGCGACGTCATCAACATCATGAACGAGTTCGGCGTCAGCCATATCCCGGTCCTTTCGCAGGAACCGCCCGTGGTGATGGGCGAGGTCCTCGGAGCCGTGGATGAGCGCACCCTGACCTCCAAGCTGTTCCGCGGCGAGGCCAAGCTGACGGACAAGATCTCCGAGCACATGGGGCCCCGCCTGCCGGTCATGGGCTCGCTGGAAACCATCTCCGCAGCCCGCGAGCTGCTTTCCGACGTGGACACCGTGATGGTGACGTTCGTCGGCGCCCCCGTGGGTATCCTCACCCGCCACGACCTCCTCGCCTACCTCAGCAACTAGCTAAAGGAACTCCATGTCTGTTTCTGAAAACCAGGGTTTCAACACGCGCGCCGTCCACGCCGGCCAGGCTTTCGAGCCCCGCACCGGCGCTGTGGTCCCGCCGGTGCACTTCAGTTCCACCTACGCCCAGGACGGCATCGGCGGGCTCCGCGACGGTTACGAATACGGCCGCGGCACCAACCCCACCCGTGACGCCCTGCAGGAGCAGCTTGCGGCCCTCGAAGGCGGAACCCACGCCTACTCCTTCAGCTCCGGCCTTGCAGCGGAGGACTCGCTGATCCGGGCGCTGACCCGGCCGGGCGACCATATTGTGCTCGGCAACGACGCCTACGGCGGCACGTACCGGCTCATCAGCCGCGTGCTCGGCGACTGGGGGATCGGCAACACCCCCGTGGACATGGCGGACGTGGATGCGGTGCGCAAAGCTGTGGCCGCGAACAAAACCCGCTTCGTCTGGGTGGAGACCCCCTCCAACCCGCTGATGAAGATCACCGACATCGAGGCGCTCGCCGCGGTAGCGCACGACGCCGGGGCCCTCCTCGTGGTGGACAACACCTTCGCGTCCCCCTACCTGCAGACCCCGCTCGCCTTGGGTGCCGACGTCGTGGTTCACTCCACCACCAAGTACATCGGCGGGCACTCCGATGTGGTGGGCGGCGCCGTTGTGGTCAACGACGCGGACCTCGCGGAGAAGATCGGCTTTGTGCAGTTCGCCGTGGGTGCGGTGTCCGGCCCGATGGACGCGTTCCTCACCACCCGCGGCCTGAAGACGCTCGGCGTGCGCATGGACCGGCACAGCGACAACGGCCAGGCCGTGGCCGAATGGCTGCTCGAACGCCCCGAGGTGGAGGCCGTCCTGTACCCGGGCCTGCCCTCCCACCCCGGCCACGAGCTGGCGAAGAAGCAGATGAAGAAGTTCGGCGGCATGGTGTCGGTCCAGTTCAAGGGTGGCGAAGCGGCTGCCCGCACCGTTGCGGAAAACACGTCGGTGTTCACGCTGGCGGAATCCCTGGGCGGCATCGAATCGCTGATGAACTACCCCTCGGAGATGACCCACGCATCGGTCAAGGGCACTGAACTGGCTGTTCCCGTCAACCTGATCCGGCTGTCTTGCGGCATCGAAGACGTGGAAGACCTCATCGCCGATCTGGAGCGGGCCTTCACCTTCCTCAAGTAGTACCCTCTCCGAACACTGGCACCCTGGCTTTCTTCAAGAAAGTTAGCTAGGGTGACTTTATGGTACTCCGCTCCGACTGGTCCCAGCGCAACTGCAGCCTGGCACGCGGTCTCGACATTTTGGGTGACCCCTGGAGCCTGCTCGTGCTCCGCGAGGTCTTTTTCGGCAACGGGCGTTTCGACGCCATGAAGTCCCGGCTCGCCGTCGCGGACTCGGTACTCACCAGGCGCCTGGTGGGTCTCGTGGAGTCGGGGCTGCTCAAGAAGAAGGCGTACGACGACGGCGGCCGCCCCCGCCAGGAGTACGTCCTGACTCCTAAGGGTGAGGACGCCCTCCCGGTGCTGAACGCTGTGGTCATGTGGGCGGAAAAGCACCTCCCGGGGCCCTCGGACCAGGCCCACATGTATGTCATCCACTCCGGCTGCGGCCAGCGGACCAGCTCCGCGGACACCTGCACCGGCTGCGGGGAGCGGCTCACGGCCGCGAACACGAGCTGGCACAGCCTCACCCGGACGGACGCGCCGGTGCAACTGGCCACCGCCGCATGAGCGGCACCGAAACAACCCGCCGGCGACGGAGTTCGGCTGGTCCACCGTTCTGTCCGCAGCCGTCAGCATCAACCTGGTGCTGTTTGGCCTGACCGCTCCCTTCGCCGCGGCCCTGATGGAACGGTTCGGGATCCGGGCCGTCGCCGCCACCGCCCTGGTGATGATCGGCGCCGGCAGCGCGCTCACGGTGCTGGTCAACCAGTCCTGGCAGATCCTCCTGACCTGGGGACTGTTGATTGGGTTGGGCACCGGCTCCATGGCCCTCGTCTTCGCCGCCACCATCGCCAACACCTGGTTCTCCAAGAGCCGGGGCCTGGTGATCGGCATCCTCACCGCCGGCAGCGCAGCCGGCCAGCTGGTGTTCCTGCCGTTCATCGCCATGCTGGCCCAGGATCCGGGCTGGCGGCAGGCATCGCTGCTGATCGCCGCAGGCGCGTTGGCAGTGGTTCCGCTGGTGCTGAAGTTCCTCAAGAACTCACCGGCCGACGTCGGCGCCTTGCCTTACGGTGAAACGGCACCTGAGGAGGGAACGGCTGCGGCCCCTGCTGCGGCAGCGGACCCCGTGGAAAGTGGGCGCAGCAGCAACGCCGCAGTGCGCGCCCTGCAGGTGCTCAAGCGGGCCAGCACAGTGCGGACGTTCTGGGCGCTCGTGGCCGGATTCGCGATCTGCGGGGCCACCACGAACGGGCTGATCGGCACCCACTTCATCCCCTCCGCCCACGACCACGGCATGCCCGAAACCACAGCGGCCGGGCTGCTCGCCGTCGTCGGGATCTTCGACATCCTTGGCACCATCGCCTCCGGCTGGCTGACCGACCGCTACAACCCCAAAATCCTGCTGGCCGTCTATTACCAGTTCCGGGGGATCGGACTGCTGGTGCTGCCGCTGCTCCTGAGCTCCACCGTCCAGCCGAGCATGATCGTTTTTGTGGTGATCTACGGCCTGGACTGGGTGGCTACGGTGCCGCCCACCGCGGCAATCTGCCGGAAAACGTTCGGCGCCGACGGCAGCGTGGTGTTCGGCTGGGTGTTCGCGGCCCACCAGTTGGGCGCGGCCGCCGCTGCCCTCGGCGCCGGCGCCATCCGCGACGCCACCGGCCAGTACACCTACGCCTGGCTCGGCGCGGCCGCGATGTGCACCATCGCCGCCGTGATCAGCGCGACCATCCGGAAGGACGCAGCCGCCAAGGAACCGGTCCCGGCAGGGGTCGCGTAGCTGCTACCGGAACGCGCCGAGGCCCGTGATGTGTTGACCCAGCACTAGCGTGTGGACCTCGTCAGTGCCCTCGTAGGTGCGGACGGATTCCAGGTTGGCCGCATGCCGCAGCGGAGAATAGTCCAGTGTGATGCCGTTGCCGCCGAGGATGGAACGGGCTTCGCGGGCAATCTTGATGGCCTCGCGCACGTTGTTCAGCTTGCCCAGCGAGATCTGCTCGGGCCGCAGTTTGTGCTCGTCTTTGAGGCGCCCCAGATAGAAGGCCAGCATGGTGCCCTTCTGGATCTCCAGCAGCATGTTCACCAGCTTTTCCTGCGTGAGCTGGTACCCGGCCAGCGGCTTGCCGAACTGCAGCCGGTCCAGGGAATACGCCAGGGCGGCCTCGTAGGAATCACGCGCGGCGCCCATGGCACCCCAGACGATCCCGTAGCGGGCCTCGTTCAGGCACGTAAACGGCCCGCGCAGGCCCAGCGCGCCCGGCAGCATGGCCTCCGGTCCCAGCCGGACGCCGTCGAACACCACATCGCACTGGATGGAGGCACGCATGGACAGCTTCTGTGCGATGGGGGTGGCCGTCACGCCCGGCGTTCCGGCCGGCACCAGAAAGCCGCGGATGCCGTCGTCGGTTTTGGCCCACACCACCATCACCCCGGACACCGAGGCCAGCCCGATCCAGCGCTTGGCGCCGTCCAGGACCCAGCCTGCGTCGTCCCCGGCACCGTCCCGGCGGGCAAAGGTGGTCATGGAGGACGGATCGGACCCCGCCGTGGGTTCGGTCAGGGCGAAGCAGCCGATGACCTCGCCGGCCGCCATCCGGGGGAGCCACTCCTGCTTCTGGTCCTCCGAACCCCATTTGTGGATGGCCGTCATCGCCAGGGATCCCTGCACCGAAACAAAAGTCCGGATCCCGGAGTCGCCGGCCTCGAGTTCCATGGCGGCCAGGCCGTATTCGACGGCGGTACGGCCGGGGCAGCCGTAGCCTTCCAGGTTCATTCCCAGGACGCCCAGTTCGCCGAGTTCGGTAGCGAGCTCCAGCGGAAAGACGGCGTCGTCATACCAGCGGGCGATGTTCGGTTTGATCCGCTGGTCGGTGAAATCTCGGATTCGCTGCCTGAGCGCACGCTCGTCAGCGCTCAGCAGCGCATCAAGGGCCAGGATGTCCGACGGGTCCGGTGCGGCGGGTACTTCGGCGGTGACTTCAGCGTCGCTCATCTGAGTATCTTAAGCCGAGGTCGATCTGGCGGCCGCCGCCGTCGGCTTTCCGGTGAAGTACTCCCGCGTTGACGGCAGGAACCGGCAGGCCACGGCCAGGACGACGCCCAAGGCCAGGAGCACCACGCCGCTGACAAACGCCCCGCCGACACCGAATATCTGTGTGTCACCGTACGCCGGATCCCACATCTGGACGGCGGAAATGAAGAACGCCGCTGAGAGGATCATTGCACCGAACAGCGGAAGGATGCCGCGGAACCACAGGTTGCGGGCCGATTCGCGGAAGGTGCCGCGGAAATACCAGAAGCACGCGTAGCCCGTCAGCGCGTAGTAGAAGGCGATGAACAGGCTGATGGCGCTGATGGAATCGGAGAGCAGGTTTTCGCTGAGGAAACTCATGGCCACGTAGTACACCACGGCCGCTGCGCCCATCACCCGGGTGGAGAATCCAGGGGTCTGGTTGCGCGAGTGGACTTCGCCGAACTTAGGCGGCAGCGCACCGTGCACGCCCATCGACAGTGTGCCGCGGGCCGTGGGCAGGATGGTGGTCTGCGTGGAAGACAGGACCGAAGCCAGTACGGCCACCACAATCAGCCAGGCCCACGGACCCAGGACCACGTCCTTCATCGCCAGGAAGACGTCGGCCTGGTTCGCTTCGTTGCCCAGGCCAATGCCCTCGGTGCCTACCGTGGCGTACATCATCACCAGCAGGGCCACCGAGACATAGATGGCCACCAGGGCAAAGGCTGAAATCACGGCGCCACGTCCCGGCGTGGTGGACGGGTTCTCGGTCTCCTCGTTCACCGCGAGGCAGGTATCCCAGCCCCAGTAGATGAACAGGGCAAGGAGCGAACCGTGCACCACGGCGAACGGGTCCGCGAAGGCGCCGGCCGGGTTGAACCACTCGAAATCGAACGCCTGTCCCTCCGGTGCCCCGCCCGCGATCCTGACGATGATGGCCAGCGCGAAGATGCCCAGCGAGACGTATTGCACGTACGTCAGGACGCGCTGGACGTGCTCACCCAGCCGGATGCCCCGGAAATTCACCAGGGTCATAAAGACGATGAACAGCACACCGGTGGCCGTGACCACCACCTTGTTTTCGGCCAGCGAGCCGTCGCCGATCAGCAGCCACAGGTACTGGCCTGCCATCTGTGCCAGGTTGGCCAGTACCACGATGCCGGCCAGGGCAACACCCCAGCCGCCCAGCCAACCGGCCCAGGGACCGAACGCCCGGCGGGACCAGATGAACGTGGTGCCGCAGTCCGGCATGGCGCTGTTCAGCTCACGGAAGGCGTAGGCGATAAACAGGACGGGGATGAACCCGAGGACCAGGATCAGGGGAGTGTAGTTTCCGTTGACGGCCACGATCAGGCCCAGCGTGGCGGCCAGCGAATACACCGGTGCCGTAGACGCGAGGCCCAGCATGACCGAGTCGCCGAGGTCCAGGATCCCCGCGCGGAGCCCCTTGGCGGGGACGGCGCCACCGGAGGATCCGCCGGAAGCGCCGCCCGCCGTCGTCGTCTCCGCACTCATACGGTCACCGGGCTCGGGAATATCAGGGGGCTCATAGTGCGATACCTGCCTTGCTGGAGTGGGCCTGCGCTGCAAGCGGCGCTGGGGCGTCAATGGTGTTGGGCACAAAACGGCAGAAGTAATCGGTGATGGGGCCGTCCGATTCCCGGATCCCGCAGCCCACTGACTCGCCGTCCACCACCCACAGGCCAAGGACGGGGTGGTTGCCGTCGAAGTCCGGCAGCGCATGGAACTGCTGGTAGCACCAGCCCTCACGGCCGTACCCGCCCGGCTGCTCCAGGCTGATGCCCGGGGCATGGATCCTGATGTTGTCGCCTTCGCGCCCGTGCAGCGGCTTGGCCACCCATTCCTTCAGGGGCCCGGGCTCGTTGAGGTAGGCGGGCAACAGGTTGGGGTGGTCCGGGTACAGGTGCCACAGCGCGGCCAGCAAGGCCTTGTTGGAGAGCAGCATCTTCCACGCAGGCTCCACCCAGCGGGGATTGTGTGCGCGCTGCAGCAGCCGGTGCCCGAACGGCTCCTTCATCATCAGCTCCCAGGGGTACAGCTTGAACATGGTGCTGATCATAAAGTTGTCCAGGTCCACAAAGCGGTTCAGGTTGGGATCCCAGCCGATATCGGACATGTTGATGCCGATGGTGGTCCAGCCCGCCTGGCTGGCCACGTCCCGCATGTATCCGGCCGTCATCCAGTCCTCGCCGGACTCCTCAGCCTCGGAATGGGCAATGTGGAGCGTGCTCATTCCGGTGCGGTACTGCATTTTCTTCCACTGACGGATCAGGGCCTCGTGGATGCCGTTCCACTGGTCCCTTTCCGGGAACACGTCCTGCAGCCAGAACCATTGCGCGACGGCGGCCTCGATCAGGCCGGTGGGGGTGTCGGCGTTGTACTCCAGCATCTTGGCGGGCCCGCCCTGGCCGTCATAGATAAAGTCGAAGCGCCCGTAGACGTCCATGTCCGCGGCCTGCAAAGAGTCAGCCGCGAGCTCCAGCGCCTGCGGACCGATGCCGATGTTCCCCATGGCGCCCGTGGCCAGAAACTTGGCTGCCTCCAGGCACATCTTGTGCATGTCCTCGGCCGTGACCTCCAGCGTCTCAACCTCGTCCATGGTGAATTCGTAGTAGGCGGCCTCGTTCCAGTATTCGATCTTCTTACCGTCGGGCATGGTGGTGGTGGAGAAGACCAGGCCCTGCTCTTCGATCTTCTGCTTCCAGTCAGGCCTGGGCTCCGATAACAACCGCTTCACGCCTAGCCCCCCGTGCTTCCACCTTTGGAGCTGCTGCCAAAGCCGCCCCTGCTGACCGTTCCGCCCTTAGTGCTGTACCCGGTGGACGCCTTGGCGCCGCTGGGGATGGTGCTGGTGTAGCTCGGGTACGAGGACCGGTTCTGACCCACCCCGGGAACGCTGGCGCCGCGGGAGTAGAAGTACCACGCGTAGAGTGCACCGCTGCGGCCGGCCGAACTGTTGCACTGCGTGTCCTCCACGCGCTCGCCGGTTTCGTCGTTGAAGCAGACCTGGGCGTAGTCGGCCTCGTCCTGGTTGCTGGCCACGACGGCGGTGATGGTGCCCGCGAGGAGCGCAGTGACACCCAACCCCACCACAACGGTCCGCCGCTGGGAACGCTTCTTGCGCGCGGCCACATCATGGGCCTGGCGCTCGCGGTCCCGGGCGAAGGGATCAACCGTGGGAATGGGTTCATTCAGGAGTTCAGGACGCAACTCCGGCTTGGGAACCTGCCAGGGCGGCGGTTTCGGCGCGCCCTGGACCTTGGCTTGGTCTTTGTCCGGACCGTTGCCTTGGTCCTTTTCCGGGTCCATGACGTCCCCCCTGGTAGTCCATGCTGAATGTGGGCGCAGCTGTGCGCCGGAAGCTCAATCCTAAGTTCAGCCTAGCCGCTGCCCTGGCCAGCTGCGAGAGGAAACCGGGGGAGAAGTCCCCACCCTGCCGCAGAGTCCCAATGCGGGCCCGGGAACCTACACTGGAGCCATGGAAACCGCATCTGTGCTTGCCATCTGCCGCGTCCACCAACTCCTTGCCGATGAGGGGAACGTGGGGGTCACGGCCATCGACAAGCGCCCGGTGGAGGGCCCGGTCCGTGTTCACAGGCTGGGCCTGCACGGCGACGTCCAGGCGGACCGGATCAACCATGGCGGGGAGGACCAGGCCATCTACGCCTACTCCCAGGAAGACGCGGACTATTGGGCCGGCGAGCTCCAGCGCGATCTTCCGCCCGGGATCTTCGGCGAAAACCTTCGCGTGTCCGGCATCGAAACCACCGGTGCCATCATTGGAGAGCGCTGGAAGATCGGGCTGGACGTGGAGCTGGAAGTCACCTCCCCGCGCACGCCCTGCGCCACCTTCCAGCGGCGCCTTGACGAACCCCGCTTCGTCAAGCGCTTCACGGAGGCAGGGCGCGTGGGCGCCTACCTCAGGGTGATCCGCACCGGCAGCATCCAGACCGGGGCCCACATCCACCGTGTCTTTGTGCCCAACCACGGCATCACTGTCGGCAAGTGGTTCAGCGAGCCTGACCTGGAGTCCATGGAAATCCTCCGGGACGCAGACGCCGACGGCGAGATCCGCCTGCAGCAACCCGAATTCAGCCAGAAATTCGAAGCCCTGATACGGCGGTCAGGCCGGTAACGGCCCGCTGGAGTCGCGGGCAGGGGAGCTATGTGCGCAAGCTCACCTCCGTCGTCGTACGTTCAATTAGCCGCAAAGCGGATCCGTACCTTACACTTGAAACATCCCCCACTCCGGAAATCCCTTATTCCTGCCCAATTTTTGAGGCAGGACTGGCAAGTGTTGGGGCCCGCCATTGTGATGCGGGCATTTTCATAGGGAGAGCCGGCTAAAGAAAACGCTGTACAGACTGCTGGGATAGCAGCCAAGAGATGCAGCGGGAAGTCCTGCCACGGGATTGCGAAAGCGCCGGACTTCTAAGTGACCGGCCGGTCAATGTATGCCCGGCACCCACGGCACACGTATTGCGGCTCCGCTCACCTCGGGTTGTGCCGCCTGGCCCCCTATGGATGAGGAAATTTCCCTATGCCTGAAAATCAGACCAACGACGAGACAGCTTTCACCGCCGAAGCAGTAACGGCCGAAACCGTCGCAGTCGAATTCACCGAGGCCGTTGCCCCCGCAGCAGAGCCCGCCGCCACTGAAGCTGAAGCCCCCGCCAAGGTCGAAGAGTCGCCCGCCGCTCAGACCGAGGCGCCTGCTGCCAAGGTCGAAGAAGCCCCCGCCAAGGCCGAGGAAGCCGAAGAAGAGGGCGTCAAGTTCGCCGATCTCGGCATCGACGGCCGCGTCCTCGCCGCCCTGCAGGATGTCGGCTACGAAAAGCCTTCCCCCATCCAGGCAGCAACCATCCCGCTGCTGCTTGAAGGCCGCGACGTCGTGGGCCTCGCCCAGACCGGCACCGGTAAGACTGCAGCATTCGCAGTACCGGCACTGTCCCGCCTGGCCGAGCTCCACGACCTCAACGGCCCGTCCCGCAAGACCCAGGCCCTGGTCCTGGCCCCGACCCGCGAGCTCGCGCTCCAGGTTGCCGAGGCCTTCACCTCGTACGCCAAGCACATCGATGACTTCACCGTCCTCCCCGTCTACGGCGGCTCCGCCTACGGCCCCCAGCTCGCCGGCCTGCGCCGCGGTGCCCAGGTTGTTGTCGGTACTCCCGGCCGTGTGATCGACCACATCTCCAAGGGTTCCCTGGACCTGTCCGAGCTCCAGTACCTGGTGCTGGACGAGGCCGACGAAATGCTGCGCATGGGCTTCGCCGAAGACGTGGAGCAGATCTTCCAGCAGACCCCGTCGGACCGCCAGGTTGCACTGTTCTCGGCCACCATGCCGAGCCAGATCCGCCGCATGTCCAAGCAGTACCTGAACAACCCGGCCGAGATTTCGGTCAAGTCCAAGACCACCACCGGCGCCAACACCCGCCAGCGGTACCTGCAGGTCATGGGCCCGCACAAGCTTGACGCCCTGACCCGCATCCTCGAGGTCGAAGAGTTCGACGGCGTCATCGCCTTCGTGCGCACCAAGATGGCCACAGAGGACCTGGCTGACAAGCTGAAGGCCCGCGGCTTCCAGGCTGCAGCCATCAACGGCGACATCCCGCAGCAGCAGCGCGAACGCACTGTCGAGGCGCTGAAGGAAGGCCGCATCGATATCCTGGTGGCCACCGACGTCGCGGCCCGTGGCCTTGACGTTGAGCGCATCAGCCACGTGGTCAACTACGACATCCCGCACGACACCGAGTCCTACGTCCACCGCATCGGCCGCACCGGCCGTGCAGGCCGTTCCGGCGACGCCATCCTGTTCATGACGCCGCGGGAGAAGTACCTGCTGCGTTCCATCGAGAAGGCAACCCGCCAGCCGGTAGAGCAGATGCACCTGCCCACGGCCGAGAGCGTGAACACGCTGCGCCTGGGCAAGTTCGCCGAGCGCATCACGGAGACCCTCGCGTCCGAGGACGTTGCCCCGTTCCGCGACCTCATCTCCTCCTACGAGGAAGAGCACAACGTGCCGGCTTCGGAAATCGCTGCCGCGCTGGCCGTGATGGCCCAGGGTGGACAGCCGCTGCTGGTCAAGGAACTGGCCGCAGCTCCCGATTTCCAGAAGCGCGAGCGCTCCAAGGACGGCTTCGGCTCACGTGGCCCGACCCGTACCCTCACCGAGGGCAACGCCACCTACCGGATCGCCGTCGGACGCCGCCAGCGCGTTATGCCGGGTTCCATCGTTGGCGCCATTGCCAACGAAGGCGGCATCTCCTCGGCCAACATCGGCGGCATCGACATCCGTGCGGACCACTCCCTCGTGGAGCTCCCGGCGGACCTTAGCGCCGACCAGCTGAAGGCGCTGTCCCGCACCCGGATCGGCGGCGAGCTGATCCATCTCGAGCTGGACAACGGCCGCAAGCCCTCCGGCGACGGCGGCGGTTACCAGGGCAACCGTGGCGGCGACCGCGGCGGATACTCCGGTGGTGGCAACCGTGGCGGCGACCGCGGCGGTTACTCCGGCGGTGGCTCCGGTAGCGGAGACCGTGGCGGCAACTTCAAGGGCAACGGCGGGTTCAAGAAGGAATTCCGCAAGACCGACGGCGAGCGTAGCTCCGCTGACCGCGGCGGCCGCTCCTTCAGCGACCGCAACGAGCGCAGCGTGGGCACCGACGCGGCACGCAAGCCGCGCACCGAAGGCGGCTTCAAGCCCCGCAACAAGTGGTAATCACTGCTTCCTAAAGTGAACTGAGAACGGGCCGGCTTCCTGCCGGCCCGTTCTGCTTTAACTTTGCCGCTTAAGTTCGCTTGGTCACATCCTCTTAGGGATCCGTCCCCGGGCCGGTTCATTGGCCGTCCGAAGGCCCCAGGGAGCCCGAATTTCCGGCACTTTTGGCGCTTTTGGCATCCTTCGGAAGCCGATTTGTTGGTGGCCAAATCTTCCGGTAGAGTATTTACTCGTTGCCCCCCTAGCTCAGTGGTAGAGCGCGTTCTTGGTAAGAACGAGGTCACCGGATCGATTCCGGTGGGGGGCTCTGGATGAGGGCCTGTGTCAAGGCGGTTTTTGACCGGCTTGGCGCAGGTTTTTCTCATTCGTGGCGGTGTAGCTCAGTTGGTTAGAGCGCACGACTCATAATCGTGAGGTCGGGAGATCGAGCCTCCCCACCGCTACAGGCTAAGCCCCCGGAATCCCACGAGATTCCGGGGGCTTTTCTGTTCTCCAGCCGAGCTAGCGTGTTTCCATGGCGCTAGGCAGTGACAAGCGAGGCTTTTCGCCGTAGCTTTGCAGCACTTGGCGATGGGGATATCGGTGGACTTCTTCGAAACAATCATGGTTCCGTTCAAGTGGCTGGTGTCCGCCATCATGGTTTGGTTCCACGATGTCTTGAGCACTATCGGCATGCCTGCTGCGAACGGCTGGACGTGGACTTTCTCCATCATCGGGCTGGTGCTGATCATTCGTGCCGCCTTGATTCCAGTGTTCCTGAGACAGGTCAACGCCCAGCGCCGGATGCGGCTCCTGCAACCGGACCTGAAGAAGCTGCAGGACAAGTACAAGGGCAGGACCGATCAGCTGTCCCGGCAGGCCATGGCGCAGGAGCAGATGGCCCTGTACAAGGAACACCGGACCAATCCTCTCTCCGCCTGCCTGCCCGTGCTGATCCAGGTACCGTTCTTCTTCGCCCTCTTCCAGGTCCTTTCCGGAATCACAGGTGCAGCCAGGCAAGACCAGGGCATCGGAGCGATGAGTCACGAGCAGGTGGTGCAGTTCGACGAGTCGAGCATTTTGGGCGCCCCGCTGTCAGCGTCGGTGCTGCACGGCGGGGGTGATCCGGCCGCGGTAGCAGTCCTGACTATCCTCATGATCCTGGCCATGACGGCCGCACAGTTCATCACGCAAAGACGGATCATGGCCAGGAGTATGCCTGAGGAATCCGCGGATAATCCCTTGATGCGACAGCAGAAGATGATCCTGTATGTCTTGCCGCTCATCTTCGGCGTTGGCGGCGTCCTCTTTCCGATCGGCGTCCTGATCTACTGGACCACCACCAACCTCTGGACCTTGGCGCAACAGTTCTTCATTAAGTGAGTGGCGAGCTCTCGGCGCTAAGGACGGGGCATAGCGCCGAGAGCCCACCCCTCAGCGCGGGCGCGCCTACCCAACACCGGGCGACGGCGGCATAATGGGCCGCATGGGCCAGCTCATCTACTCAGGCATCGCGTCCCTGGACGGCTACGTGGCGGACCTGGACGGCAACTTCAGCTGGAGCGAGCCAGACGAGGAAGTCCATACGTTCGTCAATGATCTCGAACGCGATGTGGGCACCTACCTTTTCGGCCGCCGTATGTACCAGGTCATGTCTGTGTGGGAAACCTTCGATACCCCCGATCAGCCGGACTACATCCGGGACTACGCGCGCATCTGGCAAGGGGCAGACAAGGTTATCTACTCCACCACGCTCACCGGTGCGTCCACTGCCAAAACCAGGATTGAGCGGACCTTTGATCCTGGCGCTGTCCGGGAACTGAAAGGCACTACCGATACGAACATCAGTATCGGCGGCCCCACCCTGGCCGCCGCCGCGCTCCAGGCGGGACTGGTGGACGAATGCCAGTTGTTCCTGAACCCGGTTGCGGTCGGAGGGGGCCTGCGCTTCCTGCCTGGCGGCCAGAATCTGAAGCTTGAACTCCTCGAAGAGCACAGGTTCGGCAACGGCGTGGTCTACCTTCGCTACCGCACCCGTGAATGAGGGGCAGAATGGGGGCATGACCCGCATCGCTATCATCGGCGGCCACGGCAAAGTGGCCCTCCACCTGTCCGCGCTCCTCACCACCGAAGGGCACAGCGTCACCTCGATCATCCGCAACCCGGACCATGCGGCCGACGTCGCCGCTGCCGGCGCCACGCCGTCGGTCCTGGACATTGAAAATTCGACGACGGCGGCAATCGCCGAGGCACTCAGGGGCCATGACGCCGTGGTCTGGTCCGCCGGGGCCGGTGGTGGAAGTCCGGAGCGCACCTATGCGGTGGACCGTGACGCGGCCATCCGGTCGATGGACGCGGCGGCCGAAGCCGGCGTCGGGCGTTATGTGATGGTCTCTTACCTGGGCGCGGGACCGGACCACGGCATCCCAACGGAGAACAGCTTCTTCGCCTATGCAGACGCCAAAGCAGCGGCGGATGAGTACCTGCGGGGCACGCCACTGGCCTGGACCATCCTGGGCCCAGGAACTCTGACGGATCAGCCGGGGACAGGGCTTATCGAAGTGGACCCCGGCCGGGAAGGCAGTGGGGCAACCTCCCGCAGCAATACGGCCAGTGTGGCTGCCGCGGTGCTTGACCTGCCCGAGACGGCCGGCCGGACCATCGAGTTCCGCGACGGCACGCTGCCCATTGCCGCGGCACTGGAGCCGCGGCCGTAGCGCGTGGCCACCGCCCCTACGTGGTGGCCGCAAGCTCCAGGTCCAGCGCATGGGCCTCGACGTAGTCCAGGGCGTGCCGGACGGCTCCCACGGTCACGATCGTGTCGCCCAAGGGGGATACCGTGACGCGGGGGACCGTCGCTGTGAAGCGGGGCAGCAGGGCCGTGATACCGGGCAGCAGGGCGCTGGAGGATTCGGCGACGCCCCCGCCGATGACCACCTGCTCCGGGTTGACCATGATGGCCACCGATGCGATCACCCGCGCCACGCGCTCGGAGAGACGGTCGAGGACCGCGACGGCGGCAGGGTCGCCCGCCGCGGCGGCCGCGAAGACTTCGCGGGCCTCCACGGCGGGGTTCAACGGAGGGGCAAACCATTCGCGGGCCAGGGCGGCGATGCCGGCTGAGCTTCCTACGCCCTCGATCATCTCGAGGTATCCCATCTCGCCCGCGGCCCCGCAATGTCCGTGGAGCAGGCGCCCGGATTCGATTATTCCCGCGCCCATCCGCTCACTGGCCAGGATGACCACCAGGTCATCAACGCCGACGCCGGACCCCCGCCACCGTTCCCCCAGTGCGGCAAGGTTGGCGTCATTCTCCAAAAGCACCGTCCAGCCGTGGAGATCCTCGAGGGCGGCCCGGAGACCGACGTCGAACTGTCGCCAGAAGGGCTGGGTCACCAGAACCTTGCCGCTGCGGTCCACCGGGGCCGCCAGGCCGGCCGCGGCTGCCAGTACGGCGTCGGGCGTTGTGCCCGCTGCCTGCAGGGCGGCACGGCAAGCCTGGTCCACCACGCCGATCCGTTCCGCGGCCGGGATTTCCGTGGTGCGGAAGCGGCCGCTCGCGGTGCCCACGATGATTCCCCGCAGATCCGCAACCGTCGCGGTGGTTGTTGCGGCCCCGATGTCGATTCCCAGGACAAAGCCGGCCCGGGCGTTCAGTTCAAAGCGACGGGCGGGCCTGCCTTTCTGCGGACCTGCGCCGCGCGGGGAGTCCAGCTCGGCGATCCAGCCCCGCCGGATAAGGTCCTCGCATACCGCGATCACTGATGCGCGGGTCAGTCCCGTCCGCGCCATGAGGTCGGTTCCCGTGGCAACGTCCGTGTTGCGCAGGCAGCCCAGGACGGCGTGCGCATTGACGCGCCGCAGCAGCTGCGGGGTGGCGGCGCCGGTTTCGTGCATGTGTCCTTGACCTGTCAGAGAGTGGGGCCGGATAATGATCCCGAGAGTATATTTAGATTCTATCTAAATATACTCGTCCATCAGACCGGCCCGAACCCCTGAGGATTCCCTTGCATTCCACCGCCACGCTGGCAACCCTGTCCGACCCCGACCGCATGAGCGATCCCAACTGGTGGCGCCAGGCCGCGGTCTACCAGATCTACCCGCGCAGCTTCTCCGACTCCAACGCCGACGGCCTGGGTGACATCAAGGGCATCACGGCCAAGGTCCCGTACCTCAAGGCGCTGGGCATCGATTCCGTGTGGCTCAGCCCGTTCTACCCGTCGGCACTGGCCGATGGCGGCTACGACGTGGACGACTACCGCGACGTCGACCCCAAACTTGGCACCCTGGCGGACTTCGACGAAATGGCCAAGGAGCTGCACGGCGCCGGGATCAAGCTGATCGCGGACATCGTCCCCAACCACTCCTCCAACCGGCATGAATGGTTCAAGGAGGCACTCGCGTCGCCGGAGGGCTCCGCGGCGCGCGAACGCTATATCTTCCGTGACGGCAAGGGCCCCAACGGCGAGCTGCCGCCGTCGGACTGGCACTCTGTCTTCGGCGGGCCGGCCTGGGAGCGTATCACCGAACCTGACGGCACGCCCGGCCAGTGGTACATGCACATCTTCGCCAAGGAGCAGCCGGACCTGAACTGGTCCAGCCGCGAGGTCCGCGATGACTTCCTCAAGACCCTCCGCTTCTGGTCCGACCGCGGTGTGGATGGCTTCCGCGTGGACGTGGCCCACGCGCTGACCAAGGACCTGACCGAACCGCTGCTTTCCCAGCTGGAGCTCAGCGCTGCCAACACCGGCACGGACGGGTTCGACGACGGGACGCACCCGTTCTGGGATCGCGACGAAGTCCACGACATCTACGTCGAATGGCGCGAGGTCTTCAATGAGTACAACCCGCCGCGCACGGCCGTGGCCGAAGCGTGGGTTCACGCCACCCGCCGTGGCCGCTACGCCAGCCCCGAAGGCCTTGGCCAGGCCTTCAACTTCGACCTGCTCCAGGCCGCCTTCAATGCCGGGGAATACCGCGAAATCATCACGCGGAACCTGGCCGAAGCCAAGGAGACCGGTGCCTCATCCACGTGGGTGTTTTCCAACCACGACGTCGTACGCCACGCCACCCGCTATGGCCTGCCGCAGGGCACCGGCAAGCACGCCGGAAGCCAGGACGGCAAGGCCTGGCTGCTGGCCGGCGCCCCCGCCGAGGAACTGGACCTGGAGCTGGGACTGTCGCGTGCCCGCGCGGCTACCCTGCTGATGCTCGCGCTCCCGGGTTCGGCCTACCTCTACCAGGGCGAGGAGCTGGGGCTGCGCGAAGTCACGGAAATCCCCGACGCCGAGCGCCAGGATCCAGCGTTCTTCCGTGACCGCGGTGTGCAGATTGGCCGTGACGGCTGCCGCGTGCCGCTGCCGTGGAAGATGGAGGGAACCTCGTTCGGCTTTGGCGACGGCGGCGCGCACCTGCCCCAGCCCGACTGGTTCAGCAAGTACGCCGTTGAGGCGCAGGACGGCGCAGAGGGTTCCACCCTGGAGCTGTACCGCACCGCACTGAAGCTGCGCCGACAACTGCGGGCCAACGAGGATCTGGAGTGGGTGGAGACCGGCAACCCCGAGGTCCTGCACTTCCGCCGCCCCGGTAGCTGGCAGTCCGTCACCAACTTCGGGGACACCGCCGTCGAACTGCCGGCAGGAACGCTGCTGGTGAGCAGCTCCCCGCTGGAGGAGGGCAACCTGCCGGCGAACAGTACCGCCTGGCTGCGCTGATGCAGGAACTCATCTACGGATGCATGGGCCTTGGTGGCAGCTGGTCCGACGAACCGCATGGGATTGACCATGTCGAAGAGGCCGCTGCCGCCGTCGAGGCTGCGCTGGCCGCCGGCATCACGCTGTTCGACCACGCGGATATCTACCGCAGCGGCAAGTCCGAGGCGGTCTTCGGCGAGGTGCTGTCGGCAACGCCCGGCCTGCGGGATCGGATCAGGCTGCAGACCAAGGGCGGGATCCGGCTCAACGACGCGGGCTGGCCACGCACTATGACCTCAGCCGGGAATCCATCCTGGAACGGGTCGACGGCAGCCTGAAGAGGCTGCAGACGGACTATGTGGACGTGCTCCTGTTGCACCGCCCCGATCCGCTGACGGACGTTGCGGAGGTGGCGGCCGCCGTCGGGCAGTTGCTGGCCGAGGGCAAGGTGCGGGCGCTTGGCGTGTCCAACATGTCCGGCGCGCAGATCCAGGCCCTGCAGGATCGGCTGGAGGTGCCCGTGGTGGCCAACCAGCTGGAGATGAGCCTTCTGAAGCGCGCCTGGCTGGAGAGTACCGTCCTGGTGAACCATGCCGAGTCGCTGGACTACAGCTTTCCGCACGGCACGCTGGAATACTGCACGAGCAACGGCGTCACCCTCCAGGCCTATGGTGCGCTGGCCCGCGGGCTGTACACCGGTGCGGGTCCGGATGACCCGACGGCGGCGGAAGCTGGCACTGGAGTGCTGGTGGGGGAGCTGGCACGGGAGCACAACACCACCGGGGAGGCGGTCCTCCTGGGCTGGCTCATGAAGCACCCCGCTGGGATCGCGCCGGTGATCGGGACCGTGAATCCGGCAAGGATCGCTGCCTGCGCGGACGCCGCACGGGTGGCAGAAGCCCTGACGCGGGCCGAGTGGTACGGGCTATGGGTTACTGCGCGGGGCAGCAATATCCCCTGAGGCGGTCAGAGGGTTGTGAGAAGCCCGGCCACGTCGTCAAGTGCTCCTGGAACCAAGGAGTAATAGGCCCAGGTTCCGCGCTTTTCGCGGTGCAACAGACCTGAGTCCACCAGGATTTTCAGGTGGTGGGAGACCGTGGGCTGGCCCAGGTCCAGTGACGCTGTCAGGTCGCACACGCAGGATTCGCCGGAGGACTGGGCCTTAACCATGGACAGCAGCCGCAGCCGGTTCGGGTCGGCCAGGGCTTTGAAGACCAGGGACTTCTGCTTGGCCTCATCAGCGCCCAGGGCGGGGTGTCCTGCCGGTGTACAGCAGGCTTCTTCCGTACTCGGCTCAAGGGTGGGGAGCACGTTCATGTACCCATTATGCCTGAATATTGACCAGCATCAATGTATGGAGTGCGCGTTCCCTGCCCGTCGGTGCGGGCGACGCTTAGGTGCTCGTCTTTGCTGAGGAGTGCGGAAGAACGACGTCGTCCGCGGTTCGCGCGGCGGAGGGGAAGAGTACGACGACCAGTCCCAGGCCTACCGCCGCTCCGATCAGCTGCGCCAGGACGAAGCCGGGAACGGAAGCAGGTGCGATGCCGGCGAACGTGTCACTGAACATGCGGCCGACGGTCACTGCCGGGTTCGCGAACGACATCGAGGACGTGAACCAGCACGCGGCTCCAATATAGGCACCCACGGCCGGAGCTGCGAGGGCGCCCCGGCTGGTAGCAGCGAGGGCGAAGATCAGCAGGACGAGTCCTGCAGTGGCGATGACTTCTCCCAATAGGGTCCCGGTAGTGACGCGGTCTTTGACCGAGATGGAGGTTCCCACCTCAAACATGGCGTTCGCGAGAACGCTGCCACTGATTGCGCCGACGGTTTGGGCAGCCACGTAGGTGCCGAGCTCCGGCAGGGTTAACCCGGTTCCGCTTCGCCGGCCCAGCATCCAGTCCACGAGCGAGACCACAGGATTGAAGTGCGCGCCGCTGACGGGGCCGAACACGAGGATCAGGACGGACAAACCCAGGACGGTGGCGGTGCTGTTCTGGAGCAGTTGCAGGCCCACGTCATCGGGGGAAAGCTGCTGCGCGGCGATCCCGGAACCGACGACGATGGTTACGAGCAGGCTGGTGCCGAGCAGTTCGGCGACGGCGCGGCGCCACAACGGCGACTGGTTGGAAGTCATGCCAACAAGCTTGACTCAAGAAATTAACTCAGTCAAAATTGAACCAATGATTACTGAGCCAGTTGAAGCCTTTCAGGCGCGGGTCGCAAAGCATGCCGCCCTCGCAGATCCTGCGCGGCTGCGCATTGTGGACCTGCTGACATTGGGCGACGTTTCCCACACAGAACTGCAGGCCGAGCTCGGAATGCCGTCCAACCTGCTGTCCCACCATCTGCGCACACTGGAAGGAGCGGGCCTGGCGACCCGTCACCGATCCGAGGCGGACCGGCGGCGTAGCTACTTCCGGCTTACCCAAGGGGCGCTCGAAGGGCTGGCGCCGGGGGCTGAGCGCGGGGCCCGTCGTGTCCTCTTCGTCTGCACGCGGAACAGTGCCCGGTCGCAACTGGCCACCGCGCTCTGGAATCAGGTCAGTAAAATCCCCTCGACCTCGGCCGGAACTCATCCCGCGGATAGCATTGCGCGGGGGGCCATCCATGTCGCCCGCCGCCACGGCGTCACTCTCGCAGACCTCGCCCCGCGCCGGCTGGACCAAGTGGCGCGCGATGAAGACCTCGTCGTGACCGTGTGCGACAACGCCCATGAGGAACTCCCTGGCCTGGGAGGCATCCACTGGTCCGTCCCGGATCCCCTGCGGCTCAATACTGCCAAAGCCTTCGAGGACGCCTTCAGTGACATTTCCCACCGCATCGACGACCTCTCGCCCCGCCTGCACGCCGCTTAATGCCGCAATATATTGACAAGCATCAATATGTAACCTGATACTCACTGTATCGATCACTATCAATGTTCTGATTCCAGGAGAAACCCGTGAGCACCGAAACCGCCAAGAAGCCCTCCGTCCTGTTCGTCTGCGTCCACAACGCCGGCCGTTCCCAGATGGCCGCCGCCTTCCTCACCACGCTGTCCAAGGGCGGCATTGAGGTCCGTTCCGCAGGCTCCCAGCCCGCCGACAAGGTCAACCCGGCCGCCGTCGAGGCCATGGCGGAACTGGGCATCGACATGTCTGCAGAGATCCCCAAGGTCCTCACCACCGAGGCCGTCAAGGAGTCCGACGTCGTGATCACCATGGGCTGCGGCGACGAATGCCCGTACTTCCCGGGCAAGCGCTACGAGGACTGGGTCCTCGAGGATCCAGCCGGGCAGGGCGTGGGCGCTGTCCGCCCCATCCGCGACGAAATCAAGACCCGCATCGAAGGACTCATCGAGTCGCTGATCCCGGCCGCCAAGTAACCCACCCCCGCGCATTTTCGAGAACCAGGAGAGAACTTCGTGAGCACCGAACAGTTGATCATCATCGGGTCCGGTCCCGCCGGCTACACGGCCGCCATTTACGCCGCCCGCGCGGGTCTCGCCCCGTTGGTCCTGGCCGGCTCGGTCACCGCCGGCGGTGCCTTGATGAACACCACAGAAGTGGAGAACTTCCCCGGTTTCCCGGGCGGCGTTCAAGGACCTGAGTTGATGGACGGGCTGCAGGAACAGGCGGAAAAGTTCGGCGCCCGCATCGTGTTCGACGACGTCACTGACGTCACGCTGGCAGACCATCTCAAGCGCGTGGTCACCGGAGCCGGCGAGACCCACGAGGCACCTGCGGTCATCCTTGCCACCGGCTCGGCCTACAAGGAACTGGGTCTGCCGGAGGAGAAGAAGCTCAGCGGACACGGCGTGTCCTGGTGCGCCACCTGCGACGGCTTTTTCTTCCGCGAACAGGACATCATCGTGGTCGGCGGCGGCGACTCCGCCATGGAAGAAGCCACCTTCCTGACGCGGTTCGCGAAGTCCGTGACCGTCGTCGTCCGCAAGGGCGAGCTGCGTGCCTCCCGCATCATGGCCCAGCGGGCCAAGGACAACCCCAAGATCAGCTTCGCCTGGAACTCAGCCATCACTGCCATCCACGGCGAACCCAAAGTCACCGGCGTCACCCTCACCGACACCCGCACCGGGGAGACCCGCGAACAGTCTGCCACCGGGATCTTCGTGGCCATCGGGCACCTGCCCCGCACTGAACTCGTCGCCGGACAGGTTGACCTGGACGACGACGGCTACATCAAGGTCGACTCGCCCACCACCGTCACCAACCTCGCCGGCGTCTTCGCCTGTGGCGACGCCGTGGACCACCGCTACCGCCAGGCGATCACGGCCGCTGGCACCGGCTGCGCCGCCGCCCTCGATGCGGAACGCTACCTCGCCGCACTGGAAGACGCGGACAGCATCGCCACGGCGCTGGTCGAAGAGCCGACCCACGCCTGACCACCCAAGGTAGGGAGAGGGGGTGAGCTGGATGGACACCGGATGCTGCACCGACACGGGTTGCTGTGACGAGGACGATCTGGACTGCTGCTGAACAGCGCCGCCCTGGCCTGCCGGTCCCACAAGGATCCGGCAGGCACTCAACCCGAACCGCCACACAACGGATGAAAAAGAGGACACTATGGATCCAGTGAAGACCTTTCCCGTCGCCGTCATCGGCGCGGGCCCCGTGGGACTCGCCACCGCGGCCCACCTGCTCGAACGCGGCCTGGAGCCTTTGGTTCTTGAAGCGGGCCCGACGGCGGGATCCGCCATCGAGCAGTGGCGCCACATCCGGCTGTTCTCACCCTGGCGGTTCAACCTCGACGCCGCTGCCGTGCGTTTGCTTGACGCCACCGGATGGGAGACCCCTCGCCTGACGGCACTGCCCTACGGCGGGGAACTGATCGATCACTACCTCGCCCCGCTGGCCGCGATCCCCGCGATCGCCTCCCGGCTCCAGACCGGCGCCCGTGTCCTGGCAGTGACCCGGCAGGGCATGGACAAGACCCACACCCGGAACCGCGATACCACACCCTTCACGGTCCGGGTCGAACACGAGAACGGCGAGGTCCGCGACTACACGGTGGCAGCCGTCATTGACGCCTCCGGCACATGGTCCACCCGCAACCCGCTCGGAACTTCCGGCCTGCCGGCCATCGGCGAGAACGCGGCCGCCGACCGGATCTCCTCTCCGCTGCCGGACGTCACCGGACGGGACCGCGCCTCCTTCGCGAACCGCCGCGTCCTGGTTGTGGGCGCCGGACACTCGGCCGCGAATACGCTTATCTATCTGGCTTCCTTCGCCAAGGAAGAGCCCGGAACCACCATCCTGTGGGCCGTACGCGGTGCATCCGCCGAAAAGGTTTACGGTGGCGGCGACGCCGACGGCCTGCCGGCCCGCGGCCAACTCGGAGCCCGGCTCCGCCGACTCGTTGAGGCCGGAACCATCGAACTGCACACCGGCTTCGGCATCTCCTCCCTCAAAACACTGGATTCCGGCGTCACCGTAGAAGCCGTCGATGGACGCACCCTGGACGCCGACGTCATTATCCCGTGCACAGGCTTCCGGCCGGACTTGGACATCCTGCGCGAACTCCGGCTCAACCTTGACCCTGCCGTCGAAGCACCTGTCGAGCTGGGCCCGCTGATCGACCCCGAATTCCACTCCTGCGGCACGGTCCAGCCGCACGGCGCCAAGCTGCTCGCCCACCCCGAGAAGGACTTCTACATCGTCGGCATGAAGTCCTATGGCCGCGCCCCGACCTTCCTGCTGGCCACCGGCTACGAACAGGTCAGGTCCGTCGCCGCAGCCCTCGCCGGCGACCATGAAGCCGCCGACACCGTCCACCTCGAACTGCCCGAAACCGGGGTCTGCTCCACCGACGGCGGCACCAGCTGCGACGTCCCCGCGGCCTCAACAGCAGACCTTGCCGGCTCGGCGGAGAGCGGCTGTTGCGCCGCGCCCGAACCGGTCCTCGTTGGATTCCCCACGGGGCTGGTCCACGGCCGCTCCACAGAACAGAAAGAAGACACCAACGCATGACCGAAAGCAGCAAAACTCCCGGCATCCTGTTCGTTTGCAGCAAGAACGGCGGCAAGTCCCAACTGGCGGCCGGTCTTATGCGGGACCTCGCCCGGGAAACCGTCACCGTATATTCGGCAGGCACCAAGCCGGGCAGCTCCCTGAACAACCAGGCCGTGGAATCCCTGAACGAACTCGGCATCAACGTAACGGGCGAGCACCCCAAGCCCGTCACCGACGAGGTGCTCGGCGCCGTCGACGTCGTCATTGTCCTGGGCACCGAAGCCAAACTCGAACCCCACAGCACTGCCCGCTTCGAGGTCTGGGAAACGGACGAACCTTCCACCCGGGGCATCGAAGGCATGGAACGCATGCGCCTCGTCCGCGACGACATCAACGTACGTGTCCGGAAGCTGTATGCGGAACTCACAGGGAATTGAGCTTGTCCAAACCGGTGGTTGAGCCTGTCGAAACCCGGTCTCGAGGAGGTCAACCACCGGTGCTCCTTGTATTGTTCAGCACGTCCGGCACCATCGCTTAGCGTTGGCGGTGCCCGGGCAGATACGGTAGTACCATGACGTCACCCACCGCCACCGAGACCTTACGGCCCAAACGCAACATCCCAGCAGAAATCGCCCGTTCGTGGCTTCTGGTCAACGCAATGAAAACCGAACTGTTTGACCAGTCGGCTGTTTCGCGCGCTGACTCGATCATCCTGGACATCGAGGACGCCGTGGACCCGTCGCAAAAGGACGAGGCGCGCGGACACGTGGTTGACTGGCTCGGCGGCGGCGGCCAGGCCTGGGTCCGCATCAACGATGCCACCAGCCCGTTCTGGGCCGATGACCTGGCCGGACTGCGCGGAACCCCGGGACTGCTCGGCGTGATGCTCGCCAAGACCGAGTCTGCTGACCAGGTGACTGAAAGCTTCCACCGGATGGACGGCAAGACGCCCGTCATCCCGCTCGTGGAATCCGCGCTCGGCATTGAGGAAGCCAACCATATCGCCAAGGCCCAGGGCGCCTTCCGCCTGGCCTTCGGCTCCGGCGATTTCCGCCGCGACACCGGTATGGCGGCCACCCCGGAGGCCATGGCCTACCCGCGCGCAAAACTGGTGGTTGCCAGCCGCGTCGGCAACCTGCCGGGCCCCATCGACGGCCCCACCGTCGGCACGAACCACCCCATCCTGCGCGAGCAGACCGGCGTCACCGTGATGATGGGCATGACCGGCAAGCTGTGCCTGGCCATCGATCAGACGAACGTCATCAACGAGGTCATCAGCCCCACCCCGTCGGACGTCGCCTGGGCCACGGACTTCATGTCCGATTTTGAAGCCAACGGCCGCGTCATCCGCGACGGTTCGGACCTGCCCCGCCTGGGCCGTGCCGAAAAGATCATGAAGCTCGCAGTAGCATTCGGCGTGCAGCCGGCGCTGTAGCGCCACCCGTTTACCAACGCACAGGAGACCCCGTGACCGATACTCGCTATCTGGTTCACGGGGTCTTTTGGGACGGCGCCCCGGCGCAGTCGGTAGGGCACGACGGCGGCAGCCCGGTTCTGCGCCTCCAATCACCGTCCGGGGATCTCCGCGAGGTCAGCCTCGAGGCGGGCGCCAAGCTCGGTTTCGCGGTGGCCGATCACGGCAGGTTCTGCCTGGGGCACCACAAGGTCCACTCAGCCACCAGCCGCGACCACATCCTGTGCCCGGCAAGCGCCCCCGCCGCGAAAGGCAAGCAGTGCGAACGCTGCTTTGTGCTGGACGATTCCCGCCTCATCCACGATTTCCACCGGGGCGGCCGCGTTCCGGACGGGCTGCGCACCTACCTTCTGCAGGATCACTGGCTCTACGTGGCCACGTTCGCCGGCGGCGCCAGCAAGGTGGGCACAGCGTCCCACCTGAGGAAATGGAACCGGCTCGCGGAACAGGGAGCCGTGGTGGCGCGGTACGTTGCCAGGACGGAGGACGGCCGGGTGGTGCGGCTCCTCGAGGACATGGTGACGCGCGAGGCCGGGCTGGCGCAGCAGGTCCGCTCCGCCGCCAAGGCCGAAGCCCTCGCGGGGCCGTTGCCAACGGCTGCACTGGACGGCATCAACAGCGCTCACGCAGCAGCGGTCCGCACGCTGCTGGGCCAGGCAGCCGTCGAAGATTTCAGCCTTGTGGACGAACTGTGGGTGCGGCCGGCGCAGGCGGCAGGGCTCTGTGCCCCAACGGCGCGCCACACCTACCCCCATCCCTTGGAGCAGGGAAAGCACGGCTTCGGAATCACCGCGCTGAGCGGGACCAACGCCCTCGCCAGCCTGGCTGGAACGGACGCGGCCTTTGTGGTGAACCTTGGCCGTCTGGCTGCCCGGACCATCGTCCTGGGGGACTTCGACTCGGAGGTGCCGGCCGTGCAGGAATCGCTGTTCTGAACGTGCTCGGTAGACTGTCACGGTGCTCAAAGAATTCTGGGAGTCAGCGCCCACCTCGTACAAAGTCCTGGTCTTCGGCGCCATGGGCCTCATCGCCGTCGGGATCATCCTGAACCTGGTGGGCAACAACACCAACAACCGTGACCTCGCCATGGCATCCCTGGTAGTCATCGGCCTTGGCCTGGTCCTGCACATCGCCGGGATTGTGGTGCGGGGCCAGACCATCCGGAAGAACCTCAAGCGATAGCGGCAGCGTACCGGAGCACGTGGCTGCGGGCGTGCTCCACAGCCTCGGGCAGGGACGTGAACAGGTGCTTGTGATGCCGCAGCGAGCGGATTACCCCGACGTTGGTCACCAGCTCGAGGTGTTGCGGCTGGACGCCCTTCAGTAGGACTGGCACACCGCGCAGCTCCAGCGCCGAGATGACCGCCACCAGTGCGTGGGCCCCGGTGGCGTCGAGCATCCGCACCTGTGACAGCCGGATGATTGCCACCTGGATGTCCCGGACCTGGCTGATTTCCTGCAGGACGCGATCCGCGGCGCCGAAGAACATGGCCCCGTCCAGCCGGAAGACCGCGATGTGCTGCCTAACGCCTGGGTGGTTCCAGGTTGTAAGTACTTGCTGCAGCTGTAGGTCCAAAACGACCGTAAAGTCGGGGTTGACGGGCCGAGTGGCCAGAGAATGCCAGATGTTGGGGGAAGTATGACAGTCAGCAGCCACCAGGAACACGATGATGCGGTGCACGCCGAGCATGAAGCGGCTCTTGCCCGCGGTGAACAACGGGTTTTGTATTTGACCGAGTTCGGGATGCTGCACAGCTACACCAAAGTGGAGTTGGGCGGCCCACCGAACGGAAGTTCACGGTGGTGGCAGAACCTGCCCGGACTGCTGTTCCTGCTGCCGATGCTTTGCCTCGGAACATACGTCTTCACCACTATTCCTGTTGAAGAGGCGAATGCGCGGTGGGCAACTCTGTTCGGTGCCGTGCTAGTAACCCTGATGGTCATTTACCTCATCTGGGAAATGGTGGTTGTGTATCGCAGTCGAAAAGAGCGCATCCGCCGGGGATCGCCTGATCCACTCCGCATCACCGGGGCTAAGACCACGCTTCCCGAGTCCTACACGCAATCACAGCCAATCAAGAAGAGCCGATGGTGAACAAACCCTGGGCGCCATGAGGTCGCGTTTCGATGGGGCCCGACACTGCAGCATCCTCTCGGGGGTACCTGTCAGAAACGACCTTTTCTGACTAGTCTTTTCGGCGCGCCGGAATCGGTGTGGATGTTGGTGTTAAGTGGCGGCTTCTTGTGTTCGCTCTGTGTCGCTAGTTGCCGATGACGAGGATGCTTGCTGCTGCTTCCACGACGTCATCGGTGATTGTTTCGAGTTGGTTGATTTTTAGGACGCGTGTGATCTGCGGGAATAGCCGTTCGAGGAGCCGGAAGTTGCCACGGGTGATGCGTTCTACTGCGGCGATTGCCTGGGCGTCGGTGAAGTCATCCGGGTCGAGGGTCCGGCCGAGGCGTTTCCAGTGTCGGTCCAGAACAAAGAGGAGCTCGTCTCTGCCGAGTGCGCGGTATCGATGGGAGAAGCCGAGGCGGCTGTAAAGCTGGGGGTAGTGCCGGAAACGTTGGTCTATGCCGGGCATGCCGATGAGGATCATCGGGAGATGGGTTCGGTCGTGGTTGTCACGGAGGAGTTCAAGGGCTGTCGCGTTGAGGCGTTCGGCTTCGTCGATTATTAGCAGCTCTACTAGCTGGGTGACTCTGTTTATTGAGCGTGGTGCGGCATCGAGCTTGTGCAGGTGTTCGTCGATGCACGAGCCGATTCTCACTTGGTACCGGTGTATGTCTTCCATGAGGGTTTTGGGACGGCAGAGAACGTCCGGGGTGTAGAAGACGGTCCGGGAGCGGTTGGCGAGTGCGTAGTGTTTCTCGTCCTGGTCGCCGCGTGGTCCCCAGGGAATCCTGCGGGTCGGCGGCTCAGCAGCTGCGAGGGCTTGCCGGACCGTCCTTCGGGAAACATGATGCTCCCTGGCAAGCGTGCGGATCGAGGATCCCTTGACGCGTGCGTCCCGCCGGATCCTTGCAAAAAGCTCCACCCTCGACTCCATCACTGCCTTCCATCGTTGGAAAAACAATCCTGATGAAATCAACGGTGGGGTGGGCTCAGTTCAAACTGCGATTCCTCGACCGGCGAGCCGCCAAGTGGTCTCGACTCAAACTGCAGAAGTGAATGGAGACCACAAACTGCCATAATCAGTCCCACTTCCTTGGAACCGGGACACCCCCTGCGGGATACTCCCCCACTGATCGGGATCGGAAATTCACGCTAAGGGTTTCATCCCTGACCGGACCAACGTTGCTCTGAACGTAACCAGTCCCATAAGGGGAAGGCTGAACGGTCGCGTTAAAGCCGGACAACCGTGTCGATCTGCACCTTCGCACCGAGTGGTAACGCTGCCACTTGAACCGTAGTCCGGACGGGGTACGGTTCATTCAAGTGATTGGCGTAGACGGCGTTGATGACTTCAAAGTCCTTGTAGTCCGTCAAGTAGATCGTGGTGCGCAGGAGATTCGAAAGGCTCAAGTTGAGCTCGTCCAGGAGTGTCGTCAGGTTGGTCATCATCGCCTCGCACTGTTCCTCGATATCATCCGAAACGAGCGAGCCGTTGTCCGTTCGCTGACCGATGATTCCAGCGGTGTAGCCTGTGTCGCCGTGTTGAACGAAGTGCGAAAAAGGAGCTGTGGACTGGTGAAGGCGCGGACTGAAATGGTGCTCTGGCATGGATGATTCGCTCTACTCTCGATGGGAAGACCTAGCCAATGTGGCACACGCAACGCTACTTCGAGGCTGTATGAAATTGTCCGATATCGGTCTTCACCAGTATTTTGGGCATTCCACAAGGGGAACCCTCACCGTGCTCAATCCGTGCCGCTAGATGCCGGTGAGCTGCTCTCGGCAACTCGGGGATACCACCCTCATAGGGCTCGGCGGATTGAACGCCAACGCCGCAGCCGGCC